>NZ_JBSGIW010000016.1:0-108093 GCF_053605265.1 Streptomyces sp. NPDC003943
GTTCAGGATGTGCGCGGCGGTCAGCCCCCCCCCCCCCCCCCCCCCCACCGCCGTACGACGTCGGGTGGAGGGTGCCCCCCCGGGGGGGGGGGCCGCGGCCCGTCCGCGTCCGGCGCGGACGGCTCAGGCGTCGACGGGGGCGCGGAGCACGGGAAGCCGCGCGTGGGCCTTCGCGGTGCCGGGGTGGAAGACCAGGATCATCAGCCGCGAGCCCGGCGCGGCCAT
Organism: Streptomyces sp. NPDC003943; assembly: GCF_053605265.1. Taxonomy (NCBI): domain Bacteria; kingdom Bacillati; phylum Actinomycetota; class Actinomycetes; order Kitasatosporales; family Streptomycetaceae; genus Streptomyces; species Streptomyces sp. NPDC003943. The sequence continues at coordinate 226 of NZ_JBSGIW010000016.1, forward strand.
CGGCTGCGCGGCGCACATGGTGACGTGCCCGGGCCCGTACCGGGCGTGGCGCAGCGGGCGTTCGTCGCCGTCCGGATGGACCTGTGCCCCGCCGGCCACCCACAGCGGCCGCAGCGCCGGATCCTCGACCGCCTGTCGGGCGATCCGCAGCAGCGTCTCGTCGTCGGGGCGCAGTGCGAGCGCGGCCCGCAGCTGCGGCAGCACCAGCGGCGCCCAGACGGTCCGCCAGTTCATCAGGGTGACACGGCCGTCGGGGTCGAGCAGCATCCAGCTCATCATGTTGTCCGGGGTCCGGCCGCCCGGGAACGCCTCGGCCAGCGGCTCGTTGTAGGCCAGCAGGTTCCAGGAGGCGTCGGTGACGTACGCCATGTGCGAGATCCCGTCGACGGCCTCCTGCCACGCCCCGTGCACCTCGAGCCCGGAGACCGTGCTGAGCGGGCCGGGTGGGTCGCCGATGCCGGCGTACCGGCAGAGGCTGTCCCACTCCTGCTCGTTCAGGCCGAAGAGCCGGGCGATCTGACGGAGGTAGCCGATCGGCGGGTTGGGGTAACGGCCGGTCTCCAGTCTGCTGTACGTGTGCAGCGCCCGTCCGGTCAGCTCGTCGACCTGCTGCTGGGACAGGCCGTGGGCACGGCGGCCCTGGCCGGTCGGGCGGGTGAGGCCGTGTTCCTCCGGGCAGATCAACGCCCGTCGCCCGGTGAGCAGCGCCTTCAGCGCGGGTTTGTTCATGGCCATCGTCGTGTCGTCCTACGTGGTGCTGCCGGTGCCGCCGGAGAGGGAATTAGTGGCGCCGGTATTCCTCATAAAAACTGCGCGTAGATATCGCCCGGCCGACGGGACAAGCTGGGTGGTGTGGACGTCTGACCTGCCGGGAAGCGGGGCGGGACGGCCACACTGCAACACGGCAGGGCGAATTGCGAGCCGGGCGGCCAGATCCGTCACGTCGGCTCGTTGGGGCAGCCCTGTTCGTCCTCGCCGAAGCTCCGGCGGGGCGGCCGGCCGGCGCATCGACGCCGTACCGGGTCCGCCCGCGCCGGGGGTTCGGGAGGCCCTCCCGCTGCGGTCGGTGCCGACAATCGCCACGATGTCGCGTCCTCGACACCGACCGTACGAGCGGCCGACGGCGTACGCCCGTGGCGCCGGCCGGCCGGTTCGTGGGCCCCGGGCAGATCCCTCCACCCCTGCCCGGGGCCTCCCTCCGTCCCTGCGCGAAGATCCGAGTCGGTGGGGTAGCGTGCCCGGAGCCCGCTCACCCGCACGCCACCGACCGCATCCTGGAGCCGCGCATGACCCGACGTTCGGCCGACGAGCGCCGCGAGGAGCTGATCGAGGCGGCGATCCGGGTCATGATCCGTGACGGCGTGGCCAGGGCGACCACCCGCGCGGTCGTCGCCGAGGCCGGGCTGCCGCTCGGCGCGTTCCACTACTGCTTCCGCTCCAAGGAGGAGCTGTTGCAGAGCGTCATCGAACGGATCATGGTGCGCGCCTCGACCCCCGCCGTCGCGGCGGCCACCGAGGGCGTCTCCGCCGAGGAGACGATCCGGGCGGGCCTGCACGCGTACTGGGAGGGCATCCGCCGCAGCCCGGACGAGCACCTCCTCACGTACGAGCTCACCCAGTACGCGCTGCGCCAGCCGGGCCTCGCCGAGCTCGCGCGCAGGCAGTACGCGCACTACGCGGAGGTCACCGTCGCCTCCCTGGAGACGATGGCCCGGCTGGCCGGCATCGAGTGGACCGTGCCGCTGCCCGTCCTCGCCCGGCACGGCCTGGGCGTCCTCGACGGCCTCACCCTCACCTGGCTGATCGACCGCGACGACGCCCTCGCGCTCGCCGCCCTCAACGAGTACGCCGCCTATCTCGTCTCCGTCGCCCGGCCTCGCGACACCGGGGCGTGAACGCGCCGCGGCCCGGGCGGCGGCCGAGGGGTTCCTCGGCGCCGTCCGGGCCGGCTGTCGCGGATCAGGCGATCCGTGGTGATGCCAGTGGTGATGTCAGAGGACGTTGACCGCGGTCCAGGCGGCGGCCACGGTGGCGTACTCGGGGCTGGTGGCGCCGTACAGGTCCTTCGCCGCGTTCAGGGTCGCGGCACGGGCGCCCTTGTAGTCGGTGGTGGAGGTCATGTAGACGGTCAGCGCCCGGTACCAGATGGCGGACGCCTTCTTGTTGCCGATGCCGATGACGGTGGAGCCGTTGTACGTCGGGCTGTTGTACGTGATGCCGTTGATGGTCTTGGTGCCGCTGCCCTCGCTGGCGAGGTAGAACCAGTGGTTGCCGACGCCCGAGGAGTTGTGCACGTCGAGCCGGCCGACGGACTTCGACCAGTAGTCGGCGGACCGGCCGTCCAGGGACGGCTTGTCGAAGCGGCGCAGCCACGGCGGGGTGGACTGGTCGCTGAAGAGGTAGTCGGGGGTGTCGATCGGGTTGTTGGCGTACCACTCGACCATGGTGCCGAGGATGTCGCTGGTGGCCTCGTTCAGGCCGCCGGACTCACCGCTGTAGCGCAGGTTGGCGGTGGCCGAGGTGACGCCGTGGGTCATCTCGTGGCCCATGGTGTCGAGGTCGACCTGCTCGGGGTCGGTGGTGCCGTTGCCGTCGCCGGTCATCATGCAGAAGCAGGAGTCCGACCACTGGGCGTTGTCCCAGTTGGTGCCGACGTGGACGAAGACGGTGGCGCCGCGGCCGTCGTTCTTGATGCCGTTACGGCCGAACGTCGCCTTGTAGTAGTCGTACGTCATCGCGGTGTTGGCGTGCGCGTCGACGGCGGCGGTGGCGCGGTCGGTGGAGAACGTCCGGCCGTCGCCCCAGATGTTGTCGGCGTCGGTGAACAGGGTGCCGGAGGAGCTGTTCAGGGACGAGGCCGAGACGTTGTGCGCGTCCTTGGTGATGTGGCCGCGGATGGGGTCGATCAGCGCGTAGGTGCCGTTGGCCTGCAGGGTGGTGTCGATGCTGATGTCACCGGTGTACTCGGAATGGCCGGTGCCGGTCGCCTCGTGCTCGACGTCGTAGTTCTCGATCGCGGCGCCGGTGGTGGCGTCGGTGACGAAGACCTCGCCGTGCGGCTGGCCCTTGTCGCCCAGACCCTGCACCGTGGTGCGCCAGGCCAGACGGGGGGTGCCGTCGGCGGCCCACACGATCAGCTCGGGGGTGGACTTGGCATTGCTGACCAGGCCCTGCGCGCGCTTCAGGGCGCCGGCCGCGGTGCCCTTGGCGTCGGCGGCGGGGGTGACGGACTTGAGCGCCACCTTGTGCGCCTTGGCGTGGCTGGAGCCCTTGAGCGAGCCGTCGGCCTTCTGGTGGACGACGAAGTCGCCGCCGACGACCGGGAGACCGCGGTAGGTCCGCTCGAAGCGCACGTGCTGGGTGCCGTCGGCGTCGATCACGACGTCCTTGACGTGGAGCGCCTGGCCCGCGCCGAAACCGAAGGTGTCGGCGTGCCGGGTCACGTTCGCCTCGGCCCGGGATATCGCCGTGTCGCGGACGGAGGTCACGCGCTGCGTCTCGAGGGGCTGCGAGTACGCCGGTGCGGCCAGCGCACCCGCGGTGATGACGCCGGCGGCGACCATCGTGGAAAGGGCAAGCAGGGGACGGGACATGGCGGGGTGGTTCCTTCGCTCGTCGTGGGGGTGACGACGTCCTTGGACGTTGACGCGAAGTGTTCACCAGGTGACATGTTCCTGACGTGATCCCAGGTGGGATATAACCGCGGAGCTATAGGGTGCGGGGCGCGCTCGGCGAAACACGGACGAAACACGGATGCGGCCGACGGCCCGGCGACGCACGGACGAAGCATGGGCGAAGCGACAGGCGAAGCGACAGGCGAAGCACGATCAGGCCGGTCACTGCTCCGCGCCGAGCGCGAACTCCTCCCCGCCGTCCTGCCACCAGGCCAGGTACTGCGGCCGCTCCCGGACCAGCGACAGATACGCGTCCAGCACCCGCTCGGCAGCCACGTCGGCGAGCTCGGACGGAACCGACTCCGTGTTCCAGGCCAGCAACAGCCTCCGGTGGAACGGGACGTCCACGAGCGGCCGCAGCACGGTGCCCTGCGTGGGCACGTCGGCCGTCGGCCAGACACCGCAGACGGCACGACGGCTGGCCACCAGGATCTGCGCCACGGACAGATCCGGCGTCACATGAGCGATGCGCGGAGTGAATCCCGCCGCCTGGCAGGTGAGATGGAGGTACGCGTGCACACCGCTCTCGTCGGCCTCCGGCATCGCCCACTCCTCGCCCGCCAGCTCATGGAGGCCGACCTTCTCCTGCCGGGCCAGCGGATGGTCCTCGGCGAGCAGGACGAACACCGGCTCGCGCAGCAGGGTGCGCGTCGCGACCGAGTCGCCGACGGGAAGGGGGAAGCCCGGAAACTCGCCGAACGCCGCTATGTCGCACTTCGCCTGACTCAGCGCCTTGACGAGGGTGTGCACGGAGCGGCGGGAGTCGATGGTGAGCCGGCGCTCCGGATCGAGTTCGAAGAGGGCGGAGATCAGCAGCGACACCAGAGGGCCGGCCGTTCCGCCCGCCCTCAGCGGCGCGACGGCCTCCCGGTCCGCCTCGGCGGCCGACCGCGCGTGCTCGCGCAGCCGGTCGAAGCCGACCACCAGGTCGCGTGCGCAGCGCAGCACGTACTGACCGTTCTCGTTCGGCTTCACCCCCTCGGCGCTCCGGATGAAGAGCGGACCGCCCAACTCCTGCTCGATCCGCTTCAGCTGAGCGCTCGTGGCCGGCTGGGAGAGCTGCAGCCGCGCGGCGGCCTTGCGGATGCTGCCGGCCTCGGCGACGGTGAGCAGGACCCGGAGGTGCCGGAACTCGAGGTGCATGTACATCCCCCGCTCAGGGCGGAGGGTCCCCTGCACCCCCCGTGACCAGCAGAAACCAGCTGCCCGGGGGCATGGTGACCAAGCGTCTGACGGACCCGTGGGGGCGGCAACCACGGGACGGCAAAATCTACGTACGGAGCTGGCCGAAACCCATCTGCCGGGCCGCTGCCCCGGCAGGCGGTTCGTCCCCTCCTGCACCCTTGCGCAGGGCGGTCGAAACCCTCTATAAGGGTCCGTGCAGGCATCGGTTGGGATGGCCGGAATGGCATCCATGCCGCCGACCAGGGGGACCCTCCACTTCCCGCCGGAAGCACCATGCGCGCACGCACACCGACGGAGAACGTGAGGCCATGACCGACAACGACGCCTTCCGCGATGCCATGACCCGCCTGGCCACCGACCCGGCGTTCGCCGCCGAACTGGACGGCGACACCGCCGAGGTGGCCCGAAGACTCGGCCTGACGCCCGAGCAGGTCGGCGAACTGCGCCGGCTCCGAGTGGACTCCGGTACGGGCGAGGGTCCGACCGCCCTCGGCGAACGGTTGTCCAAGTCGTCCCTTTTCTTCGGCAACGCGGCGCATGCCCTGGCCCACCACGACGTACCGCTCGACGCGCCCTCGCACGACGCGCCCTCGCACGACGCCGTGGCGCACGACGGGGTGGCGCACGACGTCGCGCCGGCCGAGATCTCCGGCCTTCTCGGCGACTCGCCGGCCGACGCGTCCTTCGACGACGGGTCGCTCCTGGGTGACCTCGGCGCCCCGGGAGACGTGGGCGGCTCGGGCGATTTCGGCGATTTCGGTGACTCCGGCGGCTTCGGTGACTTCGGCTCCTTCGGCGACGGCGACGGCTTCGGCGACGGTTTCGGCGGCCACGGGTCCGGCGACCTGGGGAGCGGCGGGCCCGGCCGCTTCGGCGAGGACGGAGGATTCGGCGCCGATGGCCTCGGCGGAGTCGGTGGCCATGGCGACGGCTTCGGCGGCGGCGGCTTCGGTGGCGGCTTCGGCGAGGAGGGCGGCCATGCCGGCGACTTCGGCCACGGCGGCATCGCCGAGCGCGGCGAGGACGGCGGCGACTCAGGCGGCGGCGAAGGCGGTGGCGGCGAAGGCGGTGGCGGCGAAGGCGGTGGCGGCGAAGGCGGTGGCGGTGGCGACGGCAGCAGCAGCGAGAACGGACGTCGGCCCAGCGGCGGAGGTGGCGGAGAAGGCGGCGGAGGTGAAGGCGGCGGCGAAGGCGGCGGCGAAGGCGGCGGCGGTGGCGACGGCAGCAGCAGCGAAAACGGACGCCGACCCAGCGGCGGAGGCGGCGGCGGAGAAGGCGGAGGCGGCGAAGGCGGCGGAGGGGGCGAAGGGGGCGAAGGCAGCAGCAGCGAGAACGGTCGCCGGCCCAGCGGCGGAGGCGACCCCGGCGGCGGCGAAGGCGGCGGTGGCGGTGGCGGCGAAGGCAGCAGCAGCGAGAACGGTCGCCGGCCCAGCGGCGGAGGCGACCCCGGCGGCGGCGAAGGCGGCGGAGAGGTCAGCAGTGGCGAGAACGGACGCCGGCCCAGCGGTGGCGGCGGGCTGATCCGCCCCGGTCTCGACCGGCTCGGCGACAGCCACCTGCGCGCCACCGGCCCCGGCCACGACGAGCTCGGCGGCCCGTCCGGCGGTTCCTTCGTCGCCGGTTCCTGAGGCGTCGGGCCGATCGGAATGCTCTGCCATGCCTGTCGCGTGCACGTCCGGCGCGACTTCCCGTACTGCCTGCGCTGCGGCACCCCGCGCCGCGGCGCGGCACCGACGTCGTTCGCCCCGCCCCGGCTGCGCGGCCTCGACGACCCCGACCTGCTCGTACCGCTGACCGGCGAGGTCACCACGCTGGGCCGCGGCGCGGACAACGACGTCGTCCTGGCGGACGGCAGCGTGTCGCGCCGCCATGCCCGGGTCGTCCGTGACGCGTCGGGTTTCCGGGTCGAGGACCTGGACTCCTTCAACGGCACGGCCGTCGCCGGCGGGGCGCCCCTGCACGGCGGTTCGGCGCGTCTGGACGACGGCGCCGAACTGTGCGTCGGCGACGTGCGGATGGTGTTCGAGCAGCCGCGTGACGCGCGGATCGGCTCCCGGACCGTCATGGTGGGCACCCAGCTCACCGAGCTGCCCGCGGGCGCCGTCCCCGAGCCGGACGCGCCGGAGGCGCACGGCCCGCTCACCGCGCGGCCGCGCCGCCGCGGCGGGTGGGCGCTCAAGCAGGTGCCGACGAGCGGCCGCGCGGAGCCGCACTGGGTGCTGAGCAACACGCGGACCGGCGGATACCTCCGGCTCGACGAGCGCGAGGTGTTCCTGTGGAACGCCCTCGACGGCGACGCCACCGTGCGGGACCTGCTCTTCGCGTACGCGGACCGCTTCGGCGAGCTGGCCCTGCCGCGGATCGAGGCCGCGCTCGCGGCGTTCGCGGGCGCCGGCCTCCTGCACGGCCTGCCGGGGCAGCCGGACGAGCGAGAGGCCGGCGGAGCGCGCCGGCTGTGGCGGGCGGTGTACCGGGCCCTGCTCAGGCTGGAGCTGTCCGTACCGGGCCTCGACGGAGTGGTGACGCGGCTGTACGCCGGCGGGGGCTGGCGGTTCTTCACCCGTACCGGAGTGGCACTGGTCTGGCTGTCGCTGCTCGGCGGCCTGGTGGTGTTCTTCGCGGTGGCGCAGGACCGGCAGCACCTCCTCGACTTCGGCGGGTCCGGCGTCTGGGGCCCGGTGGCGCTGGCCGTCGGCTACGTCTCGGCGCTCGTGGTGCACGAACTCGCGCACGCGCTGGCGGTGAAGTCGTACGGCCGCCGGATCCGGCGCGGCGGCTTCATGCTCATGATGGGGATGCCGTTCGCGTTCGTGGACACGAGCGACATGTGGTTCGGCACCCGCTGGTCGAGGGTCGTGGTGGCGCTGTCCGGGCCGGTGTCGACGGCGGCCCTGGCGGGCTGGTGCGCCGTGGGCGCGGCGTACCTGCCGGTGGGGCCGGTCTCGGCGGTGCTGTTCCACCTGGCGTTCGGTCTCTATCTGAACACCCTGTACAACTTCAACCCGCTGATGCCGCTGGACGGTTACCAGGCGCTCACCGACGCGCTGCGGGTGCCGCGGCTGCGCGAGGAGGCGAGCGCGTACTTCCGGAAGGGGCTCTGGCGGGACCTGCGGGCGGGCCGCCGGCCGGGGGCGCGACAGGCCGGCATGGCCGCGTACGGCCTGGCGGTGGTCGTCGGGACGTACGGCTTCCTGGTCCTCGCCCTGCTGGCCTGGCGGTCCCGGCTCGGCGACTGGCTGGAGGGTCGGGTGCCCGCGCCGTGGGACACGGTGGTCGTGGCCGTGGTCGTGGCTCTGGTGGCCTTCCCGGTGTGGGCGGCGCCGGTGCGGTGGCTGGTACGGGTGGTGAAGCGGCGTCGCGCGGCGGCGGACGGGGACCGGGCGCGCCCGGCGGACGGGGCGGCCGTGGACGGCGCGCCCCTGGAGGGGACGGCATGAGCGACGCACACGGGACGGGTGCCGGTTGGGAGGTTCCCGGCTACGAGGCCGTGCGGACGCTCGGCCGGGGCGCCGGCGGGCGGGTCGTCCTGGCACGGCACGAGGCGACGGGCGTGCCCGTGGCCGTCAAGTACCTGAGCGAACGGCTGCACCGCGACCGGGACTTCCTGGCCCGGTTCCGCGCCGAGGCGCGGCTGCTCGGCGAGCTGCGGCACCCGTGCGTGGTGCGGCTTTACGAGTACGTGGAGGCCCGGCGGGGCGCGGCGATCGTCATGGAGGCGGTCGACGGGGTCACCCTGCGCGAGCTGCTGCGCGAACACGGGGCCACCGGCCCGGAGGCGGCGCTCGTGCTGCTCAAGGGCTCGCTGCTCGGGCTCGGCGCGGCCCATGCGGCCGGGGTGGTGCACCGCGACTACAAGCCGGAGAACGTGCTGGTCCGCGCCGACGGTTCGAGCGCCCTCGCCGACTTCGGCATCGCCGTGCGCGCGGGCCGGGAGGCGGAGGCCGCGGGCACGCCCGCGTACATGGCGCCGGAGCAGTGGGACGGCGAGCCGGCGGGCCCGGCGGGCGACGTGTACGCGGCGACGGCCGTGTTCTACGAGTGCCTCACCGGCCGGCAGCCGTTCGTCACCGACGACCTGATCGCGCTGCGGCTCCAGCACCTGCGGGCGCCGGTCGAGATGGCCGACGTGCCCGAGCCGGTGCGCGACCTGGTGCGTACGGGCCTGGCGAAGGACCCGGCGGACCGGCCCGGCATCGACGCCTTCCTCGCCGGGCTCGAACGCGCCGCGACGGACGGCTACGGGGCGGACTGGGAGGAGCGCGGACGCCGTGGGCTCGGACGGCTCGCCGCCGTACTCGCGCTGTTGTTCCCGTTCGCGACGACGGGGGCGGTGTACGAGGCGACGCCGGCGCTGACGGTCCTGGGCCGCCTGAAGGGTGTCCTCGGGAAGACGCTGGTCGGGGCGGCGGTCCTGGCCGTGGTCGCGGGCGGTGCGGCGGCCGTGGCGACGGCCGGAGCGGCCGACGACACGACGACGACGGTGGCGAGCTCCGTCCCGTCGGGCACCCCCGCATCCGGGCTCCCGGCCCCGTCCTCGTCGTCCCTCCCGCCTTCGGACTCTCCGACACCGGGCGGATCGCCGTCCGGCAGCTCCTCGACCGGCCCGACGCCGGGCGGCACGACGACGGCACCGGCCACGGACGGCACGCCGAACACGACCGCGCCCGGCGGACCGGGCCCGACGACCGCCACCCCGGACCCGGCCGCGACGACTCAGGCGACCCCGGGCACGGTCACGATCGTCATCGGCTCCCTGCGCCGTGGGGCGGGCAGCACGCTGATCGCCGACGTGACCGTCGACACCACCGGCACCGGCCCGCTGACGCTCACCGCGGACTACTACGTCGACTCGCCCGCGGAGTCGTACGGTTCGCAGTCGCGTCGGCTGTCGGGCAGCACCCGGTACTCCGTGACCTTCGTGGGCGACTTCTCCAACCACCCGTGCCGGGGCACCTGGACCGTCGCCGTCAGCAGCAGCCCGCAGTCCCCCGACGGAACGCGGACGGCCTCCGCCGACGCACCGCCGTGCTGAGCCACCACCGAGGAGAACCAGGCAGGATGAGGACACCGCTGACGCCGCCGACGCCCCCGGCACCCGCCACGGTCGCCGGGCGTGCCCTGTCGGACTGGTCGCGGGACGGCCGGTTCGGCACCTGGTACGCGCTCGGGCCCACCGAGAGCCGCGACGCGGACGAACCACCGCTCGGCGTCCTGCGGATCCACCGCGCCCTGCTCGCGCCGGGCGGGGCGCGGGAGCGGCTCACGGTCGCGGTGCGTTCCGTGGCGAAACTGCGGCTGCCCGGCGTTCCGGCCACCGTCGACCTGCTGCGGGAGTCGGGGGACGTCTGGCTGATCGTCGCGCGCCCGCCGGCCCGTACGGTCGCCGACCTGCTCGCCGCGGGCGCGCCCGGGCTCGACGAGGGCAGCGCGGCGAGCGTGCTCAACGAGACCGCGCAGACGCTGCTCGCCCTCCACGCGGCCGGTCTCGCCCACGGCTCGCTCACCGCCGACCAGGTGGTCCTCGCCCCGGACGGCACCGCGCTGCTCACGGAGGCGTCGCTGGCCACCGCGCTGGCCGAGGACACCGCCGCGTCCACGGCGGCCTCCCTCCAGGACGCCGACATCACCGCGTGGGCGGCGCTCGCCCGGACCCTCGGCACCGCCTGGGCGGCGCCCGGCACGCCGGCGGCGGAGCTGTTCGCCCGCTGCTCCGCCACGGCCGAGTCCGACGGCCTCGCCGCCGCCCGTACGACGCTCACCTCGGGGCGCGCGGCGCTGCCCCGGGACTTCCTGCACAGGACGGCGCTGCGGACGGCGGCGGCCGCCGCCCTGGCTGAGCTGACCGCGCCGGCGGCCCCGGCGACCGAATCGGTCGCGGAATCGGTGGCGGAATCGGTGGCGGAATCGGTCGCGGCGTCCGCCGCTGCCGGCCTCGCTCCGGACCAGCAGGACACCGTCCTCGGCAGGCGCCACCGGGAGGTCCCCGCCACGCCTCTCACGCCTGACGGCGGCGGGAACGACGACGACGGCGAGATCGTGCTGCGCTTCGGCCCCGGCGTCCCGCGTTCCGAGGAGGAGGCCCTGCGCGCTCTGTGGGCCACCCCCGCACCCGCGCCCACCCCCGTACGCCCACGGCGGCGGCGTCTGGCCGGCCGGGTCGGCGCGACCGCCGTGCTGGCGGCGGTCGCGGTCGTGCTGTGGCTGCTGCTGCGTCCGACGGGAGGCCCGGCGGTGACGGCGGTCCGGGTCACGGCCCCGTCGCAGCAGTTGCCGTGCGGCGGGACCGCCGAGGTGACCGGTGTGGTGACCACGGACGGCCGCGCCGGCCCGGTCACGTACCGCTGGCTGCGCAGCGACGGGCAGCGCTCCGACGTACTGACCCGTACGGCCCGGGGCGGCGAGCAGGAGGTGGCGGTGCACCTCCGCTGGACCGTCCGCGGCCCGGGCCGCTTCCACGGCACCGCCCGCCTCCAGGTCCTGCGCCCGCACACGACCCCGCTCGAAGCCGAGGCCGCGTTCACGTACGCGTGTGCGGGGTGACGGGCGCCGGGCACCCGGCGCCGGGCGCTGGGTGCGAACGGGGTCGGGGCGGTGATCGCCGCCCGGACCCCGGTGCTCGACCGACGCGCGCCGTCAGGTGTGACGCCGCAGCTTGCCCTTGGCCTCCCGCGCGGTGCCCTTCGTCTTCCCCTCCATCTCACCGGCGGCCTGCTTGGCCTCGCCCTCCATCCGGTCACCGGCGCCCTTGCTGCTCAGATCGTCCTTGCCCGTCGCCCGTCCGGCCTTCTGCTCGGCCTTGCCCATCTGTTCCTGGACCTTGCCGCGGATCTTCTTGCCTCCAGCCACCCGAATCAGCTCCTCGGCTGTGCTCTTTCCCGAAGTCTCCCGGGTACGTCGGGGGACGCTCCCGGCTCGCCGGGCGGTTACCCGGCACTCCCGGCCGTAACCTCCGTGCCCGCCCGTTTACGGAGCGGCCTTCGCGGCAAGCCGCGGCACATGATGCGCATCGGCTACACGATGATGACCGAACAGGCGGGGCCGCGTGAGCTGGTCGAGCACGTGGTCGAGGCGGAGCGGATCGGTTTCGACTTCTCCGTCATGTCGGACCACTCCTTCCCCTGGCTGAGGGAGCAGGGTCACGCTCCGTACGCCTGGAGTGTGCTGGGAGCCGCCGCCCAGGCGACCTCCCGGATCCCGTTGATGACGTTCGTGACCTGTCCGACCTTCCGCTACCACCCCGCCGTGGTCGCCCAGAAGGCGGCGACCCTGCAGCTGCTCTCCGAAGGCCGCTTCCGGCTCGGTCTGGGCTCGGGGGAGAACCTCAACGAGCACATCGTCGGCACGGGCTGGCCCTCGGCGTGGGTGCGCCTCGACATGCTGGAGGAGGCCGTGGGGATCATCCGCGCGCTGTTCACCGGCGAGTACGTGACGCACCACGGCACCCACTTCCAGGTGGACGACGCCCGTCTGTGGGACCTCCCGGAGACGCCCCCGCCGGTGGGGATCGCCGTCTCGGGACCCCGTTCCTGCGAAGTCGCCGGACGCCACGCGGACCTGCTGATCGCCACCGAGCCCGAGCGCGAGCTGCTCGACTCCTTCGACGCGCACGGCGGAGCGGGAAAACCGCGCATCGGGCAGCTTCCCGTCAGCTACGACACCGACCGGGAGGCGGCGGTGGCCCGGGCCCACGAACAGTTCCGCTGGTCCCTGGGCGGCTGGCACGTCAACGCCGAACTGCCCCTGCCGGCCGGCTTCGCGCAGGCGTCCGCCTCGCTGCGCCCCGAGGACGTGGCCCGGGAGATCCCGTGCGGCGACGACGTCGACGCCGTCGTGGACGCCGTCCGTGAGTACGCGGAAGCGGGCTTCACCGATCTCGCCCTCGTCCAGATCGGCGGCGGCCGTCAACTCCCCTTCCTCCACTGGGCCGAGACCACGCTGCTACCGGCCCTGCGCGCCCTGTGAGCGACCGGAGCCAGGCGGCCCGTGCGGGGTGCGCCGTAGGCTGGTAAGGGGCGCCGGGGGGAAGCCGCCCCCGGAGTGAGGAGGCGCGTCATGACATCCGGCGAGGAGCGCACATCCCACGACGCGGCCGGACGTCGTGTCCCCGACATGTACGTCCTGAGGGTGAGCGGCGACATGGACCTGGATCACTCGGCCGAGTTGCGGTCCTCGTTCCTCACCGCGGTCGCGGAGGCGCCGCGCGGTACGGAAATAGTCTTCGACCTGCAGAATTCGTCGTTCTGCGACTCCACCGGTCTGAACGTCCTGCTGGCCGCCAGAGAGCTGGCGCTGGAATCGGGGCACGGCATCACGCTCGCCGCCCCCAGCCACCAGATGGTGCGGCTGCTGGAGATCACGGGTTCGGTCGAGCTCTTCGGCTTCCGTCCCGCCGTGCCCACGTGAGGCACCGCGCGGTGCCTCTTCGGCGCCTCCGGCCGGGACGCTCCGGGCGGGGGTCGGGGGTTTAGCGCCGTCGTCGCGGGCGAGACGCAGAGGACGAGTACGTAATCGTCCGACCCGGAGGAGACGTCATGAGCAGCATGACGACCGGCCCGCAGCACACGGTCGAGCAGGAGGACGACATTCTGGAGCAGCTGCTGGGGCAGCACGAGCGGATCCGGCAGCTCTTCGCCGAGACCATGGACTCCGACGGTGAGGCCAAGAAGCAGTGCTTCGACGAGCTGCGCGGGCTGCTGGCCGTGCACGAGACCGCCGAGGAGATGATCCTGCGGCCCGTGGCGAAGCGGGTCGCCGGCAAGTACGAGGCGGACGCCCGCAACGAGGAGGAGGCCCAGGCCAACAAGGAGCTGGCCGCGCTGGAGGACCTCGACGTGCACAGCGCCGAGTTCGACGCGAAGCTGGCGAAGTTCCAGCGGGACGTCGAGCACCACGCGCAGCACGAGGAGCGGGAGGAGTTCCCGCAGATACGCGCGGCGTGCGACATCGACGAGCGCCGTTCGATGGGCCGCAGGCTGCGCGCCGCCGAGCGCATGGCCCCGACCCACCCGCACCCCACGGCAGCCGGTTCGACGGTCGCCCAGTGGACGATGGGCCCCTTCGCCTCGCTCCTCGACCGCGCCAAGGACGCCATGCGGGGCTGAGCGTCATCCCGGGCCGCGGCAGGTCGCTCGGGAGGCGCCAGTGCTGTGGCCTATGGCTGCGGGGCTCACCCCGCCGGGCCTGTCCGGCTGCCCCCGGCCGGACAGGCCCGTCCCATGGGGGGCGCAGTGGTGGGTGCCTTGGCAGGCGTGGGGCCGGCAGGCGGGTCTAGGCCGTCTCGGCCGTCGTGATGCGGGCGCAGGCGCGGACGACCTCGTCCAGGGCCAGTCCCCCGGCGTGCAGGGCGCGCTGGCGGTCCGCGCCGCTGCCGCGCTCCAGGTGGGCGGCGACGCCCTGGCGGGCGCGTTCGAGGTCGCCCGTGGCTCGCAGCGCGTCCTCGGTGTGCCGCAGCAGCGCGGCGAACGCCGCCTCGGCCGACGCCGGTCGCATCGTCACCGGGTCGAGCAGCGGGCCGCGCAGTCCCGAACGCGCGCCGCGCCAGGAGGCGAGTCGCAGCAGCCCCGTGGGGACCTCGGGCGCCGGCTCGCCGTGACGCCAGTCGCGGGCGGCGGTCTCCACCAGGGCGCGGGCGAGGGCGGCCACGAGCACGGTGGTGTCGGGCTCCAGGCAGACGTCGGCGACCCGGATCTCGACGGTGGGGTAGCTGTGCGAGAGACGGGCGTCGAAGTAGACCATGCCCGCGTCGCGCAGCACCCCCGTCGCCAGCATGTCCTCGACCCGCCGGTGGTACTGCGCCGGGTCGCCGAACGGCTCGTACGGTCCGGCGGACGGCCAGCGATTCCACACCTGGCTCCGGTAGCTGCTGTATCCGGTGTCCCGTCCCTGCCAGTAGGGCGAGTTCCCGCTGAGCGCGTTCAGCAGGGCCAGCCAGGGCCGGATCCGGTCGAGGACACCGACTCCCTCGGCGTCGGACTCCACCGACACGTGGACGTGGCAGCCGCAGGTCAGCTGCTCCCACGACGTGAGCGCGAACTGCTCGGTCATCCACTGGTAGCGCGGTCCCGCGGTGACCGAGGGCTCCACCGGGAGCGGCGAGGTAGCCAGGGCGGCGACGAGCACGCCGGCCGGCTCGGCGCACGCGCGCGCCTCGCCCCGCCACCGGACGATCTCCTCGCGCAGCTCCGCCATGTCCTGGAGGGGGCGGGTGGCGAACTCCAGCTGCTCCTGGTTGAGTTCCTTGGTGAAGACACGGGCCGCCCCGTTGTCCCGCAGGGCGGCCGAGGTGAGGACCGCGGCGGACACGGCCAGCGGTTCGCCCGTCCGCGCGTCGACCAGCAGCAGCTCCTCCTCGACTCCTGTGGTGCGCATAGCCCGTCCTGCCCGTGCTGTCCCGTGCCCGTGTTCCCGTACGCCGCCGGCGCCGCCCCGTACGCCCGGATGCCGCCCCGCCGCTGGCGCCGGTCGGCCGCCTGACGGGCGCGTACCCCGGTGCGCCCCCGGTATCCGGACACGGTGGGGCCACCGGCACGGGCCGGCCGGTGGCCCGGTCGACTCAGTGCGTCTCCTTCTGCCCGGGAGGAGTTCCGCCGCCCTCGCCCCTGGGGGTTGCTCATGGTGGCCTCCTGCCGTGCGACGGACGCTTCGGCAGGCGTGTGACCGGTCCGGGCGGTTTCATTCGCCCCGGGCGGCACGGGTGGCGACGGCTGAGCGGTCGCGGACGGGGCACTCGCCGGGGCGGACCGGCGGCGGACGCCGTCGGGCGGTCGCCGCACGGGCGGCCGCGCACCCGGCGAGGAGGAGTGCCTCATGGACGGCATCGTGCTGCTCCGCGAAGACCACAAGGCCGTGGAGAAGCTGTTCAAGGAGTTCGAGCGGGCGGGCGACGACGCCCAGGAGCGCAAGCGGAAGATCGCGGACGACGTCATCCGGGAGCTCACCGCGCACGCCTGGATCGAGGAGCAGGTGTTCTACCCGGCGGCGCGCCAGGCTGCGCCCGACACCAAGGACCACGTCCTGGAGAGCGTCGAGGAGCACCACGCCGTGCTGTGGATGCTGTCGGAACTCGCCGGGCTCGACCCGGCCGACGAGCGCTTCGACGCCAAGATGACGGTGCTCACGGAGAACGTCCGGCACCACGTCGAGGAGGAGGAGCGCGACTGGTTCCCCGAGGTGCGCAAGGCCATGGGCCGCAAGCAGCTGGTCGCGCTCGGCGAGCGGATGGCCGAGGAGCGGCACAACGCGCCCGACAGCCCGCTGGAGGTACCGAGCGCGGACTCCTAGGAGTCGCGTTCCACCCGGGCCCCGGCACTCGCCGGGGCGCGGCTGGTTCTTTACAGAAGTGGTGGGAAACGGGAGGAAAGCTTTCAAACATGACTCAGCGAAGCGATTCCGGGTAGCAGCAGCACGATGCCCGGGCCGCACGGCCGGGCTCGACCCGAGGAGATGGCCGCGATGGACACGCGGATCGGCAGGGGGACCGACACCCACAGCACCGACGACATCAGCTGGCACGACACCACGCTGTCGACCTGCCGGCCCGCCGTCGCCACCCGGAAACAGCGCTCCCCCGACGAGCGGGACGACTCCGAGCAGGAACGGAACATCTTCCGCGGCGAGGACTGACCGGGCGACCGCCGTCCGGACGCGGCACCGGAAGGGAGATCCTCATGACCGCCACCCCGGACCCGCACGAGCGGGCGGAACAACAGGCGGAACAGCACCCCGAAGAGCGGGCGGAAGAGCGGGCGGTGCGAGACCGGCAGGAGCCCACCGAGCCGCACGGTCCGCCGCCGCCCCCGCCCGACCAGAGCGGCCCGGAGACGGTCGGGCCCACCGGGCAGGCGACGGGCGAGGGCCCGGCCCGGTCGGCCCAGAGCGGCGCCTATCTGACCAGCGCGCAGGGCACCCGGCAGTACGAGAGCGACCACTCGCTCAAGGCCGGCCCGCGCGGTCCGACGCTGCTCCAGGACCACCAACTGCGCGAGAAGATCACCCACTTCGACCACGAGCGCATCCCGGAGCGGGTGGTGCACGCGCGCGGGGCCGCCGCCCACGGGGTGTTCCGCAGCTACGGGACGGCGAGCCGGATCACCCGGGCCGCCTTCCTCGCCGAGGACGTGGAGACCCCGGTCTTCGTGCGGTTCTCCACCGTGCTCGGCTCCCGCGGCTCGGCCGACACCGTACGGGACACACGCGGGTTCGCGACCAAGTTCTACACCGACGAGGGGACCTTCGACCTCGTCGGCAACAACATCCCCGTCTTCTTCATCCAGGACGCGGTGAAGTTCCCCGACGTCGTGCACGCGGCCAAGCCGGAGCCGGACCGGGAGATCCCACAGGCTCAGAGCGCGCACGACACCTTCTGGGACTTCGTCAGCCTGCACACCGAGGCCACCCACCACACCCTGTGGAACATGTCCGACCGGGGCATTCCCCGGTCCTTCCGGATGATGGAGGGCTTCGGCGTCCACACCTTCCGGCTGGTGGCCGGGGACGGCGGGACGACCCTGGTGAAGTTCCACTGGAAGCCGCGGCTCGGCGTGCACTCCCTGGTGTGGGAGGAGGCGCAGATCATCGGCGGCATGGATCCCGACTTCCACCGGCGGGACCTGCACGACGCCATCGAGGCCGGGGCGTTCCCGCAGTGGGAACTCGGCGTCCAGGTCTTCCCCGACACTCCCGAGCAGACGTTCCAGGGCATCGACCTGCTCGACCCGACGAAGATCGTGCCGGAGGAGTGGGCGCCGGTCGAACCGGTCGGACTGCTCACCCTCGACGCCAACCCCAAGAACTTCTTCGCCGAGACGGAACAGGTCGCCTTCCACCCGGGTCACCTCGTGCCCGGCATCGACGTCACGGACGACCCGCTGCTCGCCGGGCGCCTCTTCTCGTACCTCGACACGCAGATCAGCCGGCTCGGCGGCCCCAACTTCGCCCAACTGCCGGTGAACCGCCCGCACGCCCCCGTCAACGACATGCTGCGCGACGGCATGCACCAGACGGCCGTGCACACCGGCGTCGCGCCCTACCGGCCCAACTCCCTCGACGGCGGCTGCCCGTTCCTGGCCGGCGCCGACACCGGCGCCTTCATCGAGAGCCCCGTCGGGCTGCCCGCCTCCCGCAAGCAGCGCGAGGCACCGGCGTCCTTCTCCGACCACTTCGGGCAGCCCCGGCTGTTCTGGCTGAGCATGACGCCGACCGAACGCGAGCACATCATCGCCGCGTACACCTTCGAGCTGGGCAAGTGCCACGAACAGAGCGTCAGGGAAAGGGCCTTGGCCGTCCTCGCCAACATCGATCCGGTGCTCTGCGAGGGCGTCGCCGCCGGGCTCGGCCTGCCGATCCCACCGGCGACGGTGCCCTTCGCCGACGTGTCGCCCAGCCCCGCGCTGTCCCAACTGGGCCGCAGCTGGCCGCTGGACGGACGGGTCGTCGGAATCGTGGCCGATGCCGACGGGGACCCCGCCGACGTGCGGGTGCTCCTCGACGCCGTTCGGGACGCCGGCTGCGTCGGCCTCGTGACGACCGCGGCCGGCGGCACGCTCGGCGACCCGGCCGACCCGATCCCCGTCGACCGGACCTTCGCCACCGCACGCTCCACGGAGTTCGACGCCCTGCTCGTGACCGCCTGCCCGCCGCCCGGTCTCGACGCGACGGGGGTACGCGACGCCAAGGCCGGCCACCTGATCGACGACACCCGGTTCCTCGTCGACCCGCGCGTGACGCGCCTGCTCGACGAGGCGTACCGGCACGGCAAGGCCCTCGGCCTCACCCGCAGGGCGTCTCCCGCCCTGGCCGCCGCCCGCATCCCGGCCGACGCCCCCGGGATCCTCGTCGCGGACGACCCACGGGACCTGTGGGCCCGGCTCGCCGAGCTACTCGGCGAGCACCGTGTCTGGCAGCGCTTCCCCGCCTCCGTCTGAGCGGCCGGCCGATCCACCGACCGCCGGGCCGACCGACAGGCCGACCGACGGGCGTGTGCGGGCCCGAACCGGGTCCGGACACGGCCGCGCCGCCGCCCGGAGGGGGGAAGGCCGGGCGACGGCTCTCTCGGGTGCGCACACCCACAGGCGCGTATGCCCCGCATGGGCAGTCCTACGCACCCCCCGCGCCGCCGCGCGACGCCTGCGGGCCTGCGGACCTACGGCCGGAGCCCGAACCCGGCCGCCGGTCCGACGGACGTCGTCAGACGCTCCAGATCTCCTTCATCGTGTCCACTTCACCCTTGGCGTTCAGCGTGATCTCGTAGATGTTGCCGAAGCAGCCGTAGGGCGCCTCCACCTTGGGGTAGTCGTTGGTCGGAGCCCCGATCTCCTCGGCGAGGCAGCGGTCGACGTGCAGCGACAGCTGCTCGTGGTCGACCTGCTTCCACTGGCCGGGGCCGGCAGCCAGGGCCAGGTACGCCTTGACGTTCTCGGGAAGGACGTAGTGCTTCGTCGGGTCTTCCTTGTCGGCGCCGTAGATCCAGTCGTTCGGCGTGCAGTGGGGCTTGGCCTCCGCGGCCTCGAAGCCGCTGGAGTCACGCATCAGCTGGACCTTCACCTTCAGGTGCCCTGCGGGCAGCGTCGGCGGCTTGCCGCAGTCCCCGCCCTTTCCGTCGCCGTCGACGTCATCGGCCGGGCCGCCGCTTCCGGCCTCGCCGGAGTCCGGCGCCTTGGACGCACCGGCCGACGGGGCGGTCGACGGCGACGCGCTGCTGCCGGAACCTCCCGTGACGCCTGCGGCGTCGGACTCCTCCGGACCGCAGGCGGCGACGCCGCTCAGCGCGGCGAGAAGTGCGATCGCACCGAGAACACGGCGAGTTGAGGCCATTCTTCCATTCCCCCGAATGTGAGAGTACGTGACGTGATCATGATTGATCGACGGAGCTTTCTACCTCACGGAGATGTTGAAAGGCCAATCGACGAGGCGAGGGCGGCGGGGTCACGCTCGCGGTACCCTGCTCGGTTCGCCGGCATCGCTCAGCGGGCGAGCAGCACCAGTGCCAGACCGATCAGCGCCGGAACGGTCTGCACGAAGAGGATCTTCCTGCTGGCCGTGGCGGCACCGTAGGCGCCGGCCACGGCCACGCACACGAGGAAGAACACCTTCGCCTGGAAGCCCACCGGGTCGGACGCCACCACACCCCACACCAGCCCCGCGGCTAGGAAGCCGTTGTACAGCCCTTGATTCGCCGCGAGCGCCTTCGTCTCGGAGGCGAACGCCACACTGGTCCCGAACGCGGCCCGGGCCCGGGGACCGGTCCACAAGAACATCTCCAGGACCAGGATGTAGACGTGGAGCACGGCGATGAGCAGTACCACGACGTTAGCGGTGATCGACATGGACATCAGTCTCACACAGGACATCCGCGCCCCACTCGTCCACCGGCACGCCGACGCACAGCGCCCGCCTGGCCTCCTGGCGCTCCCGGGTCAGCGGGTGGCGAAGGAGTGGACGGTCGTCGAGCGGTAGGTCTGCCCCGGGCGGAGCACCGTCGACGGGAAGGACGGCTGGTTGGGTGAGTCGGGGAAGTGCTGGGTCTCCAGGCAGAAGCCGTCACCCTGGCGGTAGACCTTCCCCGAGGTGCCCGCCAGCGTGGCGTTGAGGAAGTTGCCGCTGTAGAACTGCACGCCCGGCTCGGTGGTCGCGATCTCCATCACGCGGCCGTGGACGGGCTCCGTGACGGTCACGACATGCCGCGGGGTGTCGGTGATCCCCTTGTCGAGCACGAAGTTGTGGTCGTAGCCGCGGCCGAAGACGACCTGCGGGTGCGCGGCCCGGATGTCCCGGCCGATGGGCTTGCCGCTGCGGAAGTCGAAGGGGGTGTGCGCGACCTTGGCGAGTTCACCGGTCGGTATGAGGGTGGAGTCGACGGGGGTGTAGCGGGAAGCGGCGATCCTCAGGGTGTGGTCGAGGATGCTGCCGCTGCCTTCGCCCGCGAGGTTGAAGTACGTGTGGTTGGTGAGGTTCACGACGGTGGCCTTGTCCGTCGTGGCCTCGTACTGGATGCGGAAGTCGCCGCGCGGGGTGAGGACGTAGTCGACCCGGACGCGCAGGGTGCCGGGGTATCCCATCTCGCCGTCCGCGCTGACGTAGCGCAGGGTGAGGCCGGTGTCCCGGCCTCGCTCGTACGGCTCGACGTCCCACACCCGCTTGTCGAAGCCCTTGTCCCCGCCGTGCAGGCTGTTCGGGTCGTCGTTGACGGGCAGTCGGTACGTTCTGCCGTCGAGCGTGAAGGTGCCGCGCGCGATGCGGTTGCCGTAGCGGCCGATGATCGCGCCGAAGTACGGGCTGCTCGCCACGTAGTCGTCGAGGTTGTCGAAGCCCAGCGACACGTTCGCGTACCGGCCACGTCGGTCGGGAAGTTCCAGGGACTGGACGATGCCGCCGTACGACAGCACGCGCAGCCGGGTGCCTCCCGCGGCCACCGTCCAGCGGTGGACGTGTGTGCCGTCGGGCAGCGTCCCGAACAGCTCCTTCGCCGGCTTACCCGCCGGTCGTTCCGTGGCTCCGGAGGCGAACGCCGGGGCCGTCCCCACAGCCGCTGCCGCCACTCCGGCGGCGCCCGCCGCCATCACCGTACGCCTGTTGATCGTCATGTCGTTGTAGCTCCTCAAATAGAAGGTCGGATGTTCCGGCGCACGTTCGAAGTCGCGGCCGTGGCGGGCCCGGTTGTCCGCCGAGCCCGCCACGCCCCCCGTCCGGGGCCGGACCGGGTGTCGCGTCGTCAGCGCTGCAGCGTCAGCAGACCAGGCCGGTAGGGCCACAGGCCGTAGTCGCCGCCGGAGTTGGGATCGCGGCCCTGGTAGAGGAACCGCAGGTTGCAGGGGTCGACGGTCATGGTCTGGTCGGCACTGGCGCGGATGAGCTCGCCGTGGCTGATGTCGTTGGTCCAGGTGGCGCCGCTGTTGGCCTTGCCGGCGAAGGGGTTGCTCTCGGTCGCGGCCTGCGGTGTCCACGCGCCGTTGAGGCTGGTGGCCGTGAACGAGCGGAAGTACCGGCCCTGTGAGCCGCTCGCCTCGACGATCATGAGGTAGCGGTCCTGGCCCTGGAGTTTGTAGACCTGCGGGGCCTCGAACAGGTTGTTCGTCGTGTCACTCATGATCACGGTCGAGGTCGCGCCGAAACTGCCCGGGAAGTTCCCGATCGGCATGCTGGCCCGGTAGATCTTGCCGTTGTCGCCGGCGAAGAACAGGTACATGTTCGTGCCGTCGCCGATGAGCGTCTGGTCGATGGGCCCGGTGCCCGAGTCGCCGATGCTTCCGGAGAAGAGCTCCTGCTCGGCCGACCAGCCGTTCGGGTTGGTCGGATCGGTCGAGGTCCGGTACGAGAAGGCGGTCCTGCCCCACTGGTAGGCGAGCACCCAGATGTTCTTCGGCGCGAAGTAGAAGAGTGTGGGCGCGACGGCGGAGTTCGCCATCGTGTTCTGGCCGGCCGAGGCCATCTGCGACCAGTCGGTGAAGGGGCTGAAGCTCATCGAACCCCAGCCGGCTCCCGTCCCGGCGGCGCCGTGCGTCGTCGCGTAGACGAGGTTCCCGCCGTTGTAGGGGACGACGGTGAAGTCCTTGAGCGAGGCCCATCCGGACTTCGGCTGCGCCAGCGCGCCCGTCGACGACCAGCGGTACGTCGACGGAAGCGCGCACGTGCCGGGGGTGCCGCCGCCGACCTTCACGAGCTGCCACTGCTGGTTGGCGCCACCCCAGTCGTCGTACTGGACGATGTTCGCGCCGTCGGCGGTGGAGGCGCCCTGCACTTCGAGGGCCTTGCCGCTGTGGCGCGCGATGAGCCGCACGTAGCCGTCCGAGCTGTCGGCCAGCCGCCACTGCTGGTTGGTGCCGTTCACGTCGGCCCACTGGACGATCGGGGCACCGTTGGCGGTGGACCCGTTCTGGACGTCCAGCACCTTGCCGGAGTGGCGGGACCTGACGCGGAAGTAGCCGCCGCCGGAGTCGACGAACTGCCACTGCTGCTGGTTCTGGTCGTTCCTGGTCCACTGGGTGATGCGCGCCCCGTCGTTGGTCGCCAGGTTGTAGACGTCCAGGGCCTTGCCGCTGTTGCGGTTGACCAGCACGTACCAGGCGTTGGTGTCCACCGTCGCCGCGCTGGCCGGCGGGGCGCTGAAGAAGGTGGCCAGGAGCAGGACGGGCGCAAGGACGGCGAGCAACCGTTTCAGCGGGATCGGTGAGCGATTTCGCAACCGCATCAGACGTGCTCCTTCGGGTTGTGGGGGTGCGATGGACCCGACGGACCGCCGGGCGGCCGCGTCGGGGAGTCGGGTACGGGATAGGTGTGGAGCCGGCCGCACATGCCGAAGACCTGGTGCTCCGGGCGCTGGAGTCGTGACACTTCGCCCTGGCCGAGGTGGGAGAGGTCTCCGGCCTTCAGCGCTTCCAGGTGACGGCCGGTCGTGACGGCCGCCGCCAGCGGGCCGTCACGCCAGCGGATCCGCCAGGCGTCGAAGAGGTCGCTCTTCAGGCGGTGGGCCGCGGCGTGGAACTCCCGCAGCCCGCCTTCGCGCAGGGCCAGGAATCCGTCGAGTGCCAGGTCGCGGCGGCGGCGCGCCGCCGTGGCGGGGTCGCCGGTCAGGGCGGCCGCCGCCTGGTAGGCGTGCGGATCGGCCAGCACGGGAGCGGGGAAGGTGAAGACGGCGTCTCCTGCCTCGGGGAGACCGCCGTTCTGCATGAGCACCACGAGGCGCAGGCCGCCGGCGTTGACGAGGCGGTGAATCGTGCCGGGGGTGAACCAGACGACGTCGCCCGGGTGCAGCGGGGTCTCGGCGAAGCCGGAACCGGTGAGGGTCTGCACGCTGCCCTCGCCGCCGATGACGACATAGGCTTCGGAGCAGACGAGGTGCATGTGGGGCGTTCCCCCGCACAGCCCGTCGGCGGCCTCCCAGTCGTACACGGTCAGGCCGGAGATGCCCACGCCGCCGGGGAGCGGGGTCACCACGGGTGTTCCGTGACATGCCTGGACAGGCGTGCGAGGGTCCACGCGCCGTCGGCCACGACGATGCGGTAGCGGCGCGACAGGGTGTCGCCGGGGGCCAGCGGCAGTTCCTCGTCGAACGCCAGGGACGGGTTGACGGCGGGGATGGGCTCACTGCGGACGAACCAGTGGCAGGGGGCGTCCGGATCGTCCAGGAACAGGAGCGTGGAGGAGCGGTCGACCTCGTCGTGCCGGCCGATGAAGGCCAGCCAGTCGCCCTTCTCGCCCATCGCGGGGCCGATCACCTGGCCGCCGGTGAAGTCGCGCGGGCCGCGCCAGAAGAGGCCGGAGTATCCGGCGAGTTCTCTGCCCTGGGTGCCCGGGCTGCCGAACACCAGCGGGGCGTCGTGTACGTTGGTCAGGGCTGTGGTGATCTCCAGGGTCCAGGAGTCGGCCTCGACGTCACGTGCGGTGAGCGTGCGGCGCTCGTCGATCCAGTGCTCCCCCGCCATCGTGTGCCAGGCCAGGTCCTCGGTGATCACGGCGCGGCCGTGGCCCGTTCCGGCGGACAGGGTGAGGCTGCGCATCGTGCCGAGGTTCGGCAGGTCGACGTAGCCCTGGCCGCGCAGGTAGGTGCCGCCGCCCCAGAAGTTCTGCCCCGACACCCATGACGCCGTCATCTGGACGCCCTTGTGCCAGCGGTGGTCGTGCGGCCGGTACCCGGTGACCACGTCGCCGGCGAGCGTGCGCACCGGATGCAGGTAGGGCTTCGGCGCCTCGAAGGGGTCCATGACCGGCCGGTGCACGTACCGGAAGAGGTCGACGTCGCGGGCCCGGACGATCAGCGAGTCCTCGTTCTCCAGGAGTTCGAACGTCATCGGAACACCTCCGGGCGTCCCCCGTCGAGTGAGCCGTAGAACGGGTCGGCCGCGTCGATCTCCCCGCGCCGGACCGGCAGGCCGGTGATCGCGGCCTTGTACAGGGCGGTGACCAGTTCCATGGTGGATCTGCCGAGGTCGGGCCGGATACCGGCCTCGTAGCCGTCCAGGAAGTCGGCGAGCTGGGCGGTGTGCGAGCTGGGCAGGTCGTCGGGCGGCTCCCACTTCGCGTCGGACGACCCGGCGGTGAACGTCCAGTCCGCGTTGGAGTAGCCGTACAGATGCCGCAGCTCGACCGTGGCGTCGGTCAGGTCGAACCGAAGATAGCTCTCCTCGCGTGGGGAGAGGACGCTGTTGACGACCGTCGCGATGGCCCCGTTCTCGAACCGGACCAGGGCCGCGGACACGTCCTCGGTCTGGACGGCGCGGTCGAGGCGACCGGCCATCGCGCGTACCTCGGCCCATGCGCCGAGCACCTGGAGCAGCAGGTCCATCTGGTGGATGCCGTGGCCCAGCGTCGGGCCACCGCCCTCGCTGCGCCAGGTGCCGCGCCAGGGCACCTCGTAGTAGGTGTCGTCGCGGTACCACGCCGTGACGCACTGCGCGACCAGGGGACGGCCCAGGGTCCCGGCCGCGATCCGGTCGCGCAGGTACCTGGCCCCCGAGCCGTACCTGTGCTGGAACACCGCGCCCGCGACGGCGGGACCTTCGGCTGCCTGGATCCGGTCGAGCTCGGCCAGCGACAGGGCCACCGGCTTCTCGCACCACACCCACGCCCCCGACTCCAGGCAGGTCACGGCCTGTTCGGCGTGCAGGTACGGCGGCGTGCACAGGTGCACGATGTCCGGGCGCTGCTCGTCGAGCATCGTGCGCAGATCGGTGTAGACCGCAGGGATGCCGTGCTCGGCCGCGAACGCCTCGGCGCGCGCGGCGTCCACGTCGACGGCCGCCACGATCTCGGCCCGGTGCGCCTGGGCCCGGACGGCGGGAACGTGGCAGATGCCGGCGATCCCGCCCGCTCCGACGATCGCCGTTCTGATCATCCGCCCAGCACCTTCCTGATCGCGTGGTACGCGGGCTTGGGCGCCAGGTTCTCGTCGTAGGGCAGTGCGGCGCCCTCACCGGGGAAGACCGCGGGGATCCACGAGTACCTGTCCGTGTAGTCCCAGATGGTGACGCCGACGCACTTCTCTACCTCCAGGCAGGCCTTGACGTAGTCGGCGTACCAGGTGGCCTGGGTGGCGAGCGACGACGGGGTCGCCGGGAGGTTCATCCGGATGTCGAGCTCGGTGACCGCGACCTCGACCCCGAGGTCGGCGAAGCGCTGCATGTTCTGCCGTACGCCGGCGGGGAAGCCGTACTGGAGCGCCAGATGTCCCTGGATGCCGAAGCCCTGCACCGGGACTCCGTCGGCCTTCAGCTGCTTGATCAGGGTGTAGTAGGCGTCGCTCTTGGGGCCGATCCCGTCGACGTTGTAGTCGTTGAGGTACAGCTTGGCGTGCGGGTCGGTCTCGTGGGCCCAGCGCAGGGCGTCGGCGATGTAGCCCGGGCCGAGCGTCTTGTAGAAGAGCGTCTCGCGGTAGGTGCCGTCCTCGTTGAAGGCCTCGTTGACGACGTCCCAGTGGATGACCCGGCCCTTGAAGTGCCGGACCTCCGTCTGGATGTGGTTCTTGAGGACGGCGCGCAGTTCGTCGGCGGTCCAACTGCGCTCGGTGAGCCAGGCGGGGAGCTGGTTGTGCCAGACGAGGGTGTGGCCGCGGACCTTCTGGTGGTGGGCCTTGGCGAAGGCCATGACCTGTTCGGCGGCGGTGAAGTCGAAGACGCCCCGCCTGGGCTCCGTGGTCTCCCACTTCATGGCGTTGCCGGGGGTGGTCTGCCCGAACTCGCTGCCGAGGAGCTTCAGATAGGCGGCGTCGGTGAACTCGGGGTTGTCGGTCGCGGAGCCGAAGTACTTGTGGTGCCTCGCGGCCAGTTCGGCGAGCGTCCTGGGGCGGGGCTCGGCGGTCGCGGGTGCGGCGGCGAGGCCGGCCGCGAGGCAGACGGCGGCGGACAGGGCGACGAGATGCCGGGACACGGGCATGGATGACTCCTCGGGTGCGGGGCGGATCAGTCGAGGACGATGGTGGTCAGCGCGCGCGGGGCGAGCGTCGCGGTGAGGGTCGTACCGTGCGTGGCGACGATGCCGGCCGGAGTGATCGAGCGGGTCTCGTCGGTGACGTAGGCGTCGGGGTGCCGGTCGTACCCGCCGCGGAGAGCGAACTCGGCGGACTTCTCGGTGGTCGCGGTGTTGAGGATCTCGATCACACGGCGCCCGTCGGTGTTGCGGAAGGCGGTGATGCGCAGTGCCGGGTCGGCGTTCGTGACCGGGACGCGGACGGCGCCGGGGCGGATGAACCGGCTGAAGGCGGCCAGTGCCCAGTACCGCTTGGACACCCGGTAGGCGTCACCGGGATTGGCGAGCTGGATGAGTCCCCGGGTCGCGCCGAGGGACGCGCCGGTCCAGTAGACGTAGGCGTTGGCGTTGCCGACGGTCAGGGTGTTCTGGATGTCGGCCGCGACGGCGAGACCGTCGTATCCGCTGCCGTCGTCCCAGTGCTCGTTCCAGGTGGTGCCGTCCGGTGACCATTCCGACATCCACACGTGTCTGCCGGTCGGCTGCGGGACCGTGGTCGGACCGCTGTAGCGGTGGCCGGTGATGGTCCGCACGGCCTTGCCGGCCGCGGGGTCCGCCTCGATGGCCTCGGTGTAGGCGACCTGCCGGTCCCAGCCGGCGGCGTCGCAGCAGACCAGCCCCGTCTTCAGTCCGGACGCGCGCACGGTCGGCCCGAGCACCTTGAGGAAGTCGACGGCCTGCTTCGGGGTGAAGCGCATCGAGGCGTAGGTCGCCGTCCAGTCGGGTTCGTTGGTGAACCCCAGGTCGGTGATCCTGACGCCTTCCCGCTGGTAGAACTTGGCGTACTGGACGAGGTAGTTCGCGTAGGCCTGACGCCATTCGGGCAGGAGCTCGCCGCCGTCGTTCTCGCTGCCGTTGGTCTTCATGAAGGCCGGTGCGCTCCAGGCGTCGGCGAAGAACCGTTCGACGCCGTACGCCTTGGCCTCCTTGGCCAGCCATACCTGGCCGCCGTCCCAGCCGTCCCAGACGTACTTCGGAACGGCGTCCGGGCCGCCGGGATCGGCCGGCAGGATCGTCGGCATGTGGTCGTAGACCCTGTCGGTCGACGACCCGATGCCGAGGCGCAGGATCGAGAGCCCCGCACCCTTCTCCTTGCTGAGCAGCAGGTCGAGCACCTCGCGCCGCTTGGCGGGGCTGAGGCCGCGCGCGCCGTGGAGCAGGTCGGCCCGCTGGAAGGCCATCGAGAAGCCGAATCCGTCGATGGACTGGAGCTCGGCGCGGAAGTCGACGGTGGGGCGGGCGGGGTCGGCGGCGGGGGGTGACGGATCGGCGACGGCCTGTGATGTTAGCGCTAACAATATTGCCGTCAGTGCGATCAGGCGTTTCACGGGGGTCTCCTCGGGGGTGGAGGTGGCGCGGGGAGGGGTCAGCCCTTGGTGGCGCCCGCGGTGAGGCCGCCGATCAGCTGGCGCTCGGCGACGGCGTAGAAGGCGAGGGCGGGGACCATGGCGAGCACGATGTAGGCGAGGACGAGTGCGTAGTCGGTCGAGTACTGGCCCTGGAACTGCTGGACGCCGACCGGGATCGTCTGCCATTTCGGGTCGTTGAACACCAGCAGTGGCAGGAAGAAGTTGTTCCAGCTCGCGACGATCGCGAGTACCGAGACCGTGCCGAGTGCCGGACGCGCCATCGGCAGCAGGATCTTCCAGAAGAAGCGGAGCTTGCCGCAGCCGTCCATGACGGCTGCCTCCTCGATCTCCGCCGGGATGGTCCGGAAGAAACCGCGCAGGATGACGATCGTCATGGGGAGCCCGAAGGCCGCCTGCGGAAGGATCACGCCGAGCGGGTTGTCGATCAGGCCGAAGGTGCGCAGCATGAGGAAGAGCGGCAGGACGGCCACCGCGAACGGGAACATCAGCCCGATCGTGAACAGCGTGTAGAACAACTCCCTGCCCCGGAAGGCGTATCGGGCCAGCACGAACGCGGCCATGGCGGCGGCGGCCACCGTGCAGCACGTCGTGCCGATCGCGATGCCCGCACTGTTGGCGATCTGCCGCCAGAACATTCCGTCGCCGAGGATGCCGAGGTAGTTGCCGACC
This sequence comes from Streptomyces sp. NPDC003943, assembly GCF_053605265.1. Classification (NCBI taxonomy): domain Bacteria; kingdom Bacillati; phylum Actinomycetota; class Actinomycetes; order Kitasatosporales; family Streptomycetaceae; genus Streptomyces; species Streptomyces sp. NPDC003943. Next base: position 29,081 of record NZ_JBSGIW010000016.1, read on the forward strand.
CTCCAGTGCTCCGGCAGCCCGAACGGGTTGGTCGTCAGCTCGCCCGTGCTCTTGAACCCGGAGATCACCGCGTAGATCAGCGGCACGACGACGAACGCGGCGATCAGCCAGACCACGGCGTGCAGCGAGACGCCGCGTGCCGTCCGGCGGGCGTTCACCGGCCACCTTCCGAGGTGACGGCCCCGCTCAGGTCACGGCGGAGCACGTAACGCTGGTAGAAGAGGGAGAAGACCAGACTGATCATGAACAACACCACGCTGATCGCGCTGGCGTAGCCCACCTGGTACCGCTTGAACCCGAACTGGAACATCGCGATCGCCATCGTCTCGGAGGAGTGGTTGGGCCCGCCCGCGGTCATGACCCAGACGAGGTCGAAGAGCTGGATGGACCCGATGACCGAAAGGAAGACGCTGATCCGGATCGTCGGGCCGAGCAGCGGCAGCGTCACGTGCCGGAAGCGCTGCCAGGCGCCGGCGCCGTCGATGGAGGCGGCCTCGAGGATCTCGGCCGGAATGCCCTGCAGTCCGGCGAGGAAGAGCATCATGTGGAAGCCGAAGTACTTCCAGATCATGACCACGAACAGGGTCGGCACGACCGTCGAGGGATCGGCGAGCCACTTGCCCTGCAGTCCGTCCAGGCCCAGGAATCCGGCGAGATGGTCGGCCATGCCGGCGTCGGGCAGGAAGACCATCGTGAAGAGGACCGCCGTGACCACCTCGGACAGGATGTACGGCGCGAAGAACAGCATCCGGTAGACGGCCCGGCCGCGCAGTCTCTGGTTGAGCAGGACCGCGGTGAACAGCGCGAACGGCAACTGCACCGTGATCGACAGGACGATCAGGTACAGCCCGCGCCACAGATCGCCGAGGAAGACCTGGTCGTCGAACAGCCTGGTGTAGTTCTCGAAGCCCACGAAGTCGTCCATGGGGCCGATCCCGCCCCACTTGAAGAAGCCGGTGTAGACGGCGACGGCGATCGGGGCGAGGACGAAGACGAGGAAGAGGACCAGAGCCGGGACGAGGAACCAGGCGAGCGACGCCCAGTTGCCCCACCCGCGCAGGAGCGACCGGGCCTGGGCCGGCGGGCGCACCGGCACGTCGTGCTCCACCCGCTCCTCGGTCAGGGTCGACACGGAGCTAGGCACCCTTCGCAGCCTCGGTGATCGACGCGGTGACCTGCTCGGGCGTCTTCTTGCCCGCGATGAGGTCGGCGACACTGTCGTTGACCTCCTGGCCGACCGCCGGCGGGTAGGCCTGGTCCAGGAAGAGCTGGAAGCCCGTCGCCTTGGCCAGACTGTCCGCCACCACCTTCTTGTTGGCGTCGGTGAGCTGCTTCTCCGCCCCCTTGACCACCGGCAGGTAGCCGTTGGAGGCCAGCAGCTTGGACTCGTTCTCCAGGACGAAGAACTTCAGGAAGTCCAGCGCCTCCTTCGGGGCGCCCTTGCGCAGGGCGAAGCCGCCGCCGCCGCCGAACACCTCGGTGACCTGGCCGACACCGCCGTCGACCGTCGGGAACGGGAAGAAGCCCAGGTCCGCTCCGAGGTCCGCGCCGGCGTCCTTCTCCACCGACGGTGCCCACTGGCCCATCAGCTCCATGGCGGCCTTGCCGTTGCCCATGGTCGCGGCCTGGCCGCCGGGGGTGGCGTAGCCGGCGCCCAGGAAGCCCGTCTGGAACGGCTGGAGGTCGACCAGCTCCTTGAGGTGGGCACCTGCCTGGACGAAGCCTTCGCCGGTGAAGTCCTTGGTGGTCGCGGCCTTCTGCAGCGCGGGCAGGCCCGCGACGCGCATCGCGAGGTAGGCCCAGTAGTAGTGGCCCGGCCACTTCTCCTTGCCCGCGAGGGCGATCGGGGTGATGCCCGCCGCCTTGAGCTTCCTGACGTCGTCGAGGAGCTCGGCCCAGGTGGCCGGCGGAGCGGCGATCCCGGCCTTGGCGAAGAGCTTCTTGTTGTACCAGAAGCCGACCATGCCGATGTCGTAGGGCACTCCGTAGGTCCGGCCGCCGAACTGATAGGCCTGCAGCGAGACCGGGGTGAGGTCGGACGACCAGTCGAGCGCGTCGGTGAGGTCCTCGACGAGCCCCGCGTCGACCTGCTGCTGCAGCACGCCGCCGCCCCAGGTCTGGAAGACGTCCGGGAGCCTGCCCGAGGAAGTGGTGGCGGTCAGCTTCGACTTGAACGCCTCGTTCTCCAAGGAGGTGGCTCTGATCGCGATGTTCGGGTGAGCGGACGTGAACGCCGAGGAGATCTGCGGGAAGAGGGACTTGCCCGGTTCCGTCGTGGCGATGTTCCACCACTCCAGGCTGACCTTGCCGTCGGCCGCCGGCCCGGCACCGGAACCGCCGGATCCGCAGGCGGCGGTCATGGAGACGGACAGTGCGGTCAAGCCCGAGAGCGCCAGGAAGCTTCGTCGGCTCGGGAGGGTGCTGGCCATGGGACCTCCGGGGTGGGGAACGCCGATATGCGCCCGAAAATTTTTCGAAATACTCTCGAATTCTGCGTTGCCACAAACTAGGAACGTGAGCCTTCCCGGTCAAGACCCCGCGTCAATTTATCTACGGACAGCGGTTGTTCGCAGGCTTGACAAGCTGGTCGGGCCGCCCAGAGACTCATCGAAAGTTTGCGATATCTGTCGCCGGCCGGAGGCATCCGCGCAGAGGAGAGAAGTTGAGTGAGCAGCGCCCCACCCTGGCCGTCATCGCCGCGGAGGCAGGGGTCTCCCAGGCCACCGTGTCCAAGGTGATCAACGGCCGTTCCGATGTCGCACCCTCGACACGCGAGCGGATCGAGGGCCTGCTGCAAGCCCACAACTACCTCCCACCCGGCCGGCAGGGCAGAGCCCGCAGATCGGGCCTCGTCGACCTGATCATCGGCGGTCTGGACAGCGCGTGGGCGGTGGAGATACTGCGCGGTGTCGAGGCCGAGTGCGCCCAGCGGAGCGTCGGCACCGTCGTGTCGCTCGTGCCGCCGGGCGAGGCCACGCCGTCCAGTTGGGCCGCACTGCCGGTCCTGCACCACAGTGACGGCGTCATCCTCGTCACCGCCTCGGTCACCCAGGCCCAGCGCGACCAGGTCGAACGGGCGGGGGTGGCACTGGTCGTCATCGACCCGATCGACCTGCCGGGCAACGGCGTGCCGAGCGTCGGAGCGACCAACTGGGCCGGCGGCCTCGCCGCCACCGAGCACCTGCTGGAGCTGGGGCATCGCCGGATCGCCACGATCGGCGGACGCAAGGAGATGCTCTGCAGCCGGGCCCGCATCGACGGGTACCGGACCGCTCTGGAGCAGGCCGGGATCGAGGTCGACCGCGACCTGATCCGGTTCGGCGACTTCCAGCACGAGGGCGGGTTCCGGTGCGCCCGGGAGCTGCTCGCCCTTCCCGAGCCGCCGACCGCCATCTTCGCCGGCAGCGACCAGCAGGCGATGGGCGTCTACGAAGCCGCCCGCCAGAACGGACTGCGCATCCCGCAGGACCTCAGCGTGGTCGGCTTCGACGACCTGCCGATGTGCGAATGGCTGTCACCACCGCTGACGACGGTACGCCAGCCGCTGGAGGAGATGGGCCGGGTCGCCGCCCGCACACTGTTCCAGCTTCTGGAGGACCAGCCCCTGGTCAGCCCGCGGATGGAGCTCTCGACCGAACTCAAGGTCCGCCTCTCCACCGCCCCACCTCGTCCCTAGGAGACCCCCTTGACCGAGCCCTGGCGTGACCCCCTCCTCCCCGCGTCCGTGCGAGTCGCCGATCTGCTGGCCCGGATGACGCTGGAGGAGAAGGCGGGACAACTCGCCGGCTTCTGGGCGTTGCCCTCGAATCCGGGAGCACCTGTCGCGCCGATGGAGGACGATTCCGGCGAGTCCCCGCCCGGCTTCGACGACATCGTCGTCCACGGGCTCGGCCAGCTCACCCGGGTGTACGGCACCGCGCCGATCACCGCGGAGAGCGGAATGGAGCGGCTCGCCTCGCTCCAGCGGCAGGTGACCGAAGCCGGCCGGTTCGGGATCCCGGCGGTCGCTCACGAGGAGTGCCTGACCGGGTTCATGACGTTCGGAGCGACGGTCTTCCCCGGGCCGCTGGCCTGGGGCGCTTCCTTCGATCCCGGGCTGGTGCGCCGGATGGCCGCCGCCATCGGCACGGGGATGCGGCGGGTCGGCGTCCACCAGGGGCTGGCTCCGGTGCTCGACGTGGTGCGCGACTACCGGTGGGGCAGGACCGAGGAGTGCATCGGCGAGGACCCCTATCTCGTCGGAGCGATCGGCACCGCCTACGTGCAGGGCCTGGAAGGCGCCGGCATCGTCGCGACGCTCAAGCACTTCGCCGGGTACTCGGCCTCGCGCGGCGGCCGGAACATGGCACCCGTCGCCTCGGGGCCCCGCGAGTTCGCCGACGTGCTGGTGGAGCCCTTCGTACGGGCACTGCGCGAGGGAGGCGCCCGGTCGGTGATGAACAGCTACACCGACGTGGACGGCGTCCCGGTGGCCGCCGACGAACGGCTGCTGACCGAACGGCTCAGGGGTGAACTCGGTTTCGGAGGCGTCGTCGTCGCCGACTACTACTCCGTCTCCTTCCTGGAGACCCGGCACGGCGTCGCCGGATCGCGCGGCGCGGCCGGCGCACTGGCGCTGACCGCCGGCATCGACGTCGAGCTGCCCACGGCCCGCTGCTACGGCGAGCCGCTGACCGAACTGGTGCGCTCAGGAAGCGTTCCCGAAGCGCTCGTCGACCGGGCCGCGGAACGCGTACTGCTCCAGAAGGCCGAACTCGGCCTGCTCGACCCCGACTGGGAGCCCGTCAAGCCCGAGCCGGTCGACCTCGACCCGCCGGAGAACCGGGCACTGGCCAGACTCCTGGCCGAACGGTCCACCGTGCTGCTCGCCAACGACGGCACCCTGCCGCTGCGCCCGTGCCGGGTCGCGATCAGCGGCCCGTACGCCGACGACCCCCAGTCCTTCCTCGGCTGCTACTCCTTCCCCAACCACGTCGCGCTGCCCGGCGACCTCGGGCTCGAGATCCCGACGCTGGGCGAAGCGCTCACCGACGCCGGGTTCACGGTCACCGCGGACGATCCGGATGTGAACGTGCTGGTGCTCGGCGACCGGGCCGGCATGTTCGGCCGGGGCACCTCCGGAGAGGGCTGCGACGCCGAGACCCTCGACCTGCCCGGCGACCAGGCCGCGCTCGCCTCCGCCGTGCTGGACTCCGGAGTGCCGACCGTCCTGGTCCTGGTCTCCGGACGACCCTACGCGCTCGGCTCGCTGGCCGAACGCGCGTCGGCCGTGATACAGGCGTTCTTCCCCGGCGAGGAGGGCGGGACGGCGCTGGCCCGGATCATCAGCGGGGCCGCGGAACCGTCCGGGCGGCTGCCCGTCTCCATCCCCCGCAAGCCCGGCGGCCAGCCGGGCACGTACCTGCACTCCAGGCTCGGCGGACACACCGACTGGAGCTCGGTGGACCCGACCCCGCTGTTCCCCTTCGGACACGGGCTGAGCTGGACCCGGTTCACCTGCTCGGACCTCTCGGTCGATCCCTCGGCGCCGACGGACGGGGTCGTCACCGTCTCGGTCACCGTACGCAACGTCGGAGAGACGGCCGGGACCGAGGTGGTCCAGCTGTACCTCTCGGACCCCGTGGCGTCCGTCGTCCGGCCTGAGCGGTGGCTCGCCGGATTCGGCCGGGTCGAACTGGAGCCGGGCGCGGCCGCCCGGGTCACGTTCTCCGTCCATGCCGACCGGACGTCGTTCACCGGGCTCGACCTGCGCAGAAGAGTGGAACCCGGGGAGATCGGCGTGGCCGTCGGACGGTCCAGCGGCGACCTTCCGCTCCAGGGCTCCTTCACTCTGCACGGCCCCGTGCGTCACCCGGCGGCCGACCGGGTGCTGTCCGTGCCGGTCGACATCGTCCCGGTCTCATGAGCACGCCGTTCGGTGCTCCCGTGCTGCCCGGGTTCCGGCCCGACCCGTCCGTCTGCCGAGTGGGAGCGGACTACTACCTGGTGACGTCCAGCTTCGAATGGTTCCCGGGCCTTCCCGTGTTCCACAGCCGCGATCTCGTGAACTGGCGGCGTCTCGGCTCCGCGCTCGACCGGCCGTCCCAGCTCGACCTCGACGGATGCGAGCCTTCCCGCGGCCTGTTCGCACCGACGATCCGGCACCATGACGGGGTCTTCCACCTCGTCTGCACGCTGATGGACGGCCCCGGCCATTTCGTCGTCACGGCGACCGACCCGGCGGGACCGTGGTCGGAGCCGCACTGGCTGGAGGGCGAGGGTTTCGACCCGTCGCTGTTCTTCGACGACGAGCCGGACGGCGACGGTCGGGCCTGGTTCACCGCCTCCCGTGTGCTGGACGAGGCCGCCGGCCACACCGAGATCTGGATGCGCGAATACCTTCCCCATGAGCGACGGCTCACGGGACCCGAGTACGTCCTGTGGTCGGGAAGCCATCCGGGCGCCCGATGGTCGGAAGCCCCGCATCTCTACAAGATCGACGACGGCTATCTCCTGCTCACCGCCGAGGGCGGCACGGCCGAGGACCACAGCGTGGTGGCCGCCCGCGCCGACCACGTGACCGGCCCCTACAAGGGCGCCCCCGACAACCCGGTGCTGCCTCCCGCCACGGGTCCGGTCACCTGCACCGGGCACGCCGACCTCGTCCGGACCCCGAACGGCGACTGGCGGGCCGTCCTCCTGGGCGTCCGCCCGGGTTCCGGCATCGGCCGCGAGACGTTCCTGAGCCGGGTCACCTGGAACGACGGCCGGCCGTCCTTCTCCCCCGTCGTCCACACCGGCCGCAGCCGCGCCGTCCACGACGACTTCGCCGCCCTCTCCGCCGACTGGAGCACCCTGCGCACCCCCCGCTCGCGGTTCTGGACCGTGGGCGACGGGCTCCGCCTCCGGCTCCGCCCCGAACGCCTCGGCGAACGCACCACCCCGTCCCTCCTGGCCCGCCCCCAGGAACAGCCCGACTGCGACGTGTCCACCGAACTGCACTTCACCCCCGCCGCACCGGGCGAACAGGCAGGGCTCGCCGTGGTCCTCGACGAGGACACCCATCTCCTCCTCCTGCGCACCACGGAAGGACTCAGCCTTCGCCGCGGCCCCGAGGTCCTGGCCCGCGTACCCGTCCCCCCGGGCCCCGTTCGCCTGGGGGTCCGCATCCGCGGCTTCAGTCACACCTTCACCCACGCGGCACCCGGCGGCGCCTGGCAGGACCTGACCACCGTCGAAGCCACCTTCCTCACCCCGGTGTTCACCAGCGTCCAGCTCGGCCTCTACGCCACCTCCGACGGCCGCCCCTCCGCCAACCAAGCCCACTTCACGAGGTTCGACATCACGTACCCGAGCCGATGAGAACCGCCTGACCTCTCCGGGACGACGGAATTCGGCGTCCCGGAAAGGCGAGCCGAACAGAACACTCGCTTATGGCGGGATCTCTCCACTGGAGCCGCGGTTCAGATCCAGCGCCTGCTTTGCCGCGCTCCAATCCTTCCGCAATTCCGACCTGGAGGCTCAGCCATGCAGTTGAACGCCATTCCCCTCACCGTCCGCCGGAAGATCGGCGGACTGTGTACGACCCTGCTCGTCGGCGCCCTGGGTTCGGCCGCCGTGCTGGTGGCACCGTCGACCTCACACGCCGCCGAGAGCACGCTCGGCGGCGCGGCGGCGCAGAGCGGCCGCTACTTCGGGACCGCCATCGCCTCGGGCCGGCTCGGCGACTCGGCGTACACGTCGATCGCGGCCCGCGAGTTCAACTCGGTGACGCCCGAGAACGAGATGAAGATCGACGCCACCGAGCCCCAGCAGGGCCAGTTCAACTTCACCGCCGGAGACCGCGTCTACAACTGGGCGGTGCAGAACGGCAAGCAGGTGCGCGGCCACACCCTGGCCTGGCACTCCCAGCAGCCCGGCTGGATGCAGAACCTCAGCGGCAGCACGCTGCGCCAGGCGATGATCAACCACATCAACGGCGTGATGGCCCACTACAAGGGCAAGCTCGCCCAGTGGGACGTCGTGAACGAGGCCTTCGCCGACGGCACCTCGGGCGCCCGGCGCGACTCGAACCTGCAGCGCACCGGCAACGACTGGATCGAGGTCGCCTTCCGCACCGCGCGCGCCGCCGACCCCGCCGCCAAGCTCTGCTACAACGACTACAACATCGAGAACTGGACCTGGGCCAAGACCCAGGCCGTGTACGCCATGGTGCGGGACTTCAAGCAGCGCGGCGTGCCGATCGACTGCGTCGGCTTCCAGTCGCACTTCAACAACGACAGCCCGTACAACAGCAACTTCCGCACCACCCTGCAGAGCTTCGCCGCCCTCGGCGTCGACGTGGCCGTCACCGAACTCGACATCCAGGGCGCCTCGGCCACGACCTACGCCAGCGTGACGAACGACTGCCTGGCCGTCCCGCGCTGCCTCGGCATCACCGTCTGGGGCGTGCGCGACACCGACTCCTGGCGAGCGGACCAGACGCCGCTGCTGTTCAACGGTGACGGCAGCAAGAAGCCCGCCTACACCTCAGTCCTCAACGCGCTCAACGCCGTCTCCCCCACCCCCACGCCCGGTTCCGGCCCGATCAGGGGCGTCGCTTCGGGCCGCTGCCTGGACGTGCCCGGCGCCGCCACCACCGACGGCACCCAGCTCAACCTGTGGGACTGCAACAACCGCACCAACCAGCAGTGGGCCTACACCGCCGCGGGCGAGCTCAGGGTCTACGGCGACAAGTGCCTGGACGCCGCCGGCACCGGCAACGGCGCCAAGGTGCAGATCTACAGCTGCTGGGGCGGCGACAACCAGAAGTGGCGTCTGAACTCCGACGGGTCCATCGTCGGCGTCCAGTCCGGCCTCTGCCTCGACGCCGCCGCCAACGGCACCGCCAACGGCACCCTGATCCAGCTCTACTCCTGCTGGGGCGGCGACAACCAGCGCTGGAACCGCACCTGACACACTGCGGACCGCATGAGCGGCAAGGCCGTGGAGGTACGAGGTGCCTCCACGGCCGAGCCGCCGAGGGGCGCGGACGCCCCGGCTCGTCGCGCGGGGCCGGGAGGTGGCCGCTGCGGCGCCGGGTGGGAGCGCAGACCGTCAGGCGCTGGCGCGGGTGACCAGGCGCGTGGGCAGGATCAGCGGAGTGGGGTCCTGTCCGTTGATGAGCGCGACGAGCATGCGCGCCATCTCCCGTCCGAGGCCCTCTATGGGTTGGTGCACCGTGGTCAGCGGCGGATCGGCCAGCCGGGCCACGGCCAGGTCGTCGAAACCGACCACGGCGACGTCACCGGGGACCGCCCGGCCGGCCTGTCGCAGCGTGCGCAGCGCGCCGACGCCCATGTTGTCGCCGGCGGCGAACACCCCGTCCACCTCAGGGTGGTTCGCCAGCAGGGCGGCCATGGCGTCGGCTCCGCTGCGCTCGGTGAAGTCACCGGCTTCCGGCGGGTACGGTTCGAGGCCCGCCGCCAGCACGGCATCCCGGTAGCCGCGGTACCGGGCGCGCCCGACCTCGGTGTCCAGCCGTCCGCAGATCGTGGCCACACGGCTCCGGCCGGCCGAGATCAGGTGCTCGGTCGCCGCACGCGCGCCGCCGGCGTTGTCGACGTCCACGTACCACCTGGGGTCCAGACCGAGCGGGCGCCCGCCGAACACGACGGGCATCTCCGCCTCCAGGGCCGTGCGGGCCAGCGGATCGTTCTCACGCAGCGCCATCAGCATCACACCGTCGGCCCTCCTGGACCGCAGAAGCTGCTCCACTCGCCTGCGCCCCCGATCGGAGGCGGCCAGGCACAGCATCAGGTGCAGGTCGGCGTCTTCCAGGGCGGCCGAGGCCCCCACGATCACCTGGGCGAAGAAAGGATCCGCGAAGATGGACGGTTCCTCTCCCGAGACGACCAGCGCGGCCGCTCCGGTCTGCCGGGTCGCCAGGGCGCGTGCGGTCGGGTTCGGCACGTAGCCGAGTTGCTGGACCGCCCGTTCGACGGCATCGCGTTTGGCGCGGCTGACGTGCGGGGCGTTGTTGAGCACCCGCGAGGCCACCGACCGTGAGACACCGGCCAGTTCGGCCACTTCGTCGAGTGTCGACTGCCGGCGTGGCACACCTTCAGCCATGAGCTGCCTTCCCGTCACGGTCTGAACGCCTGGAAGACTGGAAGCGCTTCCAGTTCCAGGACTGTAAAGCCTTGGTGTCGTCATGTGAAGTGCCGGTTAAACACGCCCACTTGACAGGCCGAACAGCGCGTCACACGATACCGGCCACAACCCCAGGCATACGGAGTGAGGACTGGGATCGCTTCCAGTGGGAGCGCTTCCACGCAACTCCGCAGGTCCGAGGTCCCCGTGCACCGCCCGCTCCGTACGAGAGCGTGCGGCGCGTCAGCCGTCAGGAAGCCGAGGTACATTCATGCGCCGCAGGATCCGCACGCTCGTGGCAGCCCTTTCCGCACTGCCCTTGGCGCTCGCCGTCGCGCCGTCCGCGCACGCGGCGGACCCGACCGCCATGACCAGCGGGTTCTATGTGGACCCGAACTCCAGCGCGAAGCAGTGGGTCGCCGCCAACCCCGGCGACGGCCGGGCGCCCGCGATCAACGCGTCCCTCGCCAACACCCCCATGGCCCACTGGTTCGGCTCCTGGAGCGGCACCATCGGCACCGCCACCGGTGCGTACGTGGGGGCGGCGGACTACTCGGACAAGCTGCCGGTCCTCGTCGCGTACAACATCTACCACCGCGACTACTGCGGCGGGCAGTCCGGCGGCGGCGCCTCCTCCCCGTCCGCCTACGCCACCTGGATCGCGCAGTTCGCCGGCGGGATCGCGAGCCGTCCGGCCGTCGTCGTCCTCGAACCGGACTCCATCGCGGACTACGGCTGCATGAACCAGGCGCAGATCCGCGAACGCCAGGGCATGATCAGCGGAGCCGTCACCGAGTTCAACCGCCAGGCGCCCAACACCTGGGTCTACCTCGACGCCGGCAACCCCGGCTGGGTGAGCCCGGCGACGATGGCCCAGCGCCTCCACGAAGCCGGCCTCCAGCAGGCCCACGGCTTCTCCCTGAACATCTCCAACTACTACACCACCGCCCAGAACACCGCCTACGGCAACTCCGTCAACAGCGAACTGGCCGCCCGCTACGGCTACACCAAGCCGTTCGTCGTCGACACGAGCCGGAACGGCAACGGCGCCAACGGCGAGTGGTGCAACGCGGCGGGCCGGCGCATCGGCACCCCCACGCAGCTGGGAGGCGGCGCCGAGATGCTGCTGTGGATCAAGGCGCCGGGCGAGTCCGACGGCGACTGCGGCGTCGGCGCGGGGTCCTCGGCCGGACAGTTCCTCCCCGAGGTCGCCTACAAGATGATCTACGGCTACTGAGCTCGGACTCCCGTGGCCCGGCACCGCCCCGCCCCGCGACCGGGCCACAGGAACCGCCGACCTGCCTGTCCCCCACCTTTCGACCAGGAGCATCATGAAGCCACTCAGCCTGAGGCGGCGCGCGACCGCCGCCCTCGCGGCGCTCGCTGCCTGTGCCGCCCTCACCGCGGCGCAGGGCCAGGCGCAGGCCGCCCCCACCGGGGACGGGATCACCCCGACCACCCGGTTCTACGTGGACCCGCACAGCAAGGCCGCCAAGCAGGCTCTCGCCGACCTCGGGAACGGCGACTTCGCGAACGCCGTGAACATGGCCGAGCTCGCGAGCTGGCCACAGGCGGAGTGGTTCACCGAGGGCACCCCTGACGAGGTACGGGTCAAGGTCAGCGGTCTCGTCCGCAAGGCCGGGGCGGTGCACCGGACCCCCGTCCTGGTCGCCTACAACGTACCGGGCCGGGACTGCTCCCAGTACTCCAGCGGCGGCGCCGCCTCCTCCGCCGCCTACCGGCAGTGGATCGACGCCTTCGCCGCCGGCATCGGCGACAGCAAGGCGGTCGTCGTGGTCGAGCCCGACGGCCTGGCCCTCCTCCCCAGGGAGTGCGGGCCTGACGTGGACCCGAACGGCGAACGCACGACGGCCCGCATCGCCGATCTCGCGTACGCGGTCAGGACCATCAAGTCCAGGGCTCGCACCGCGGTCTACCTGGACGCGGGCAACGTCCTGTGGCGGCCCGTCGGCGACATGGCCCGGCGGCTGCTCGACGCCGGCGTCGGGTACGCCGACGGCTTCTCCCTCAACGTGTCCAACACCCACCCCACCGAGCACAACGCCAGGTACGGCACCTGGATAGCGAAGTGCATGTGGTTCGCCACCGAGGGCCCCGAGGAGGCACGCGGCCACACCGACTGGTGCGCCTCCCAGTACTACTCGTCCGCCGCCCCCAACGACGGACTCCCCGGCAACGCCGTCGACTCCGCCGATCCCGCCACCTGGCGCTGGACCGACGCCTGGTTCGACCGGACCGTGGGGAACCCGTCGAGCGACGAGCTGCACCACTTCGTCATCGACACCAGCCGCAACGGTCTGGGCGCCTGGACCCCGGAGCCCGGCAAGTACAGCGGGGACCCGGAGATCTGGTGCAACGCACCCGGCCGCGGCCTCGGCCCGCGCCCCACCGCCGACACCGGTGTCCCGCTGGTCGACGCCTACCTGTGGATCAAGATCCCCGGCGAGTCGGACGGCAGCTGCACGCGCAACACCGGCGGCACGGTCGATCCCGAGTACGGCATCGTCGACCCGCCCGCGGGCACCTGGTGGCCCGACCAGGCCCACTCGCTCGCCCGCAACGCGGCACCGCGTCTGACCTTCAACCACTGAGCCCCGGCTCGGCGGCGGCGGTCGCCGGCTCGGCCGGCGGCCGGTGCACCGCGGTCGACGGCGCCGGCCCGCCGAACGTGAGAGGGGGCGCCGGCGCCGGCCGGGGCTGGGCGGGTGCTCAGCCGCTCTTGTACATCGTCACCGAGATGGTCTGGTTCGTGCCGTCGTTGAAGTCGGTGCGGTCCCATACCGAGATGTGGGACGTGTCCTTCATCCGCAGCTGCAGCACCTCGTTGGCGTTGCTCCAGTTGTAGTAGAAGAACTGGAAGTTCGGATCGGGGCTGTCGCCCATCCTCCGGTTTCCCCAACTGCAGATGAGTGACTTGTCGTGTTCGCAGACGGACCAGGCCCTGGCGTAAAGGTGGCAGTCCTCTCCCTGCCATACGTCAATACGCTTCAGCCTCGGGTCGGACGAGCGCCATTTTCCGTTGAATCGGTTGGCGGAGCACAGGGCGGCTGCGTCTTTCGCCGAGGTGACCGTGATCACGGCCGAGAGCGAGAGCGTCAGGGCGGCGGTCACGAGCAGCGCCATGATCTGGCGTAGGGGGCGGCCGACAGCAGAGGCGTGTGACATGGCGAACCTCCCCGTGGCGAGGCAGCACGGGGCGTCCGGTGATCGCACCGCATCGGATCTGCGGATGACTGCGACGGAGGTATCGCTTCGGCGTCCGGCCGAGACCGTCGACCCCTCGCCCTGCTCACGCCACGTATTCAGGCGGGTGAGTGCCGTTTGTCCCCCACCTCTTCCAGACCAGCACTCCCGGATCCTGATCGCAAGTCAGGACGTTCCGTCCACCTTGCGTTCCATGCACCACATTCAATGGTGCAGGGAATGCAAGGTGGACGGGGCAATGAATACCACCGCGCGCGTGTCACGCGCGTGTCATCACCTCACCGCCGCGAGGCTGCCGCGCGTCGCCCGCTCGGCGTCGCGCTTGGCGACCTCCTCGCGGACGATCGGGATCACGTGCCGGCCGAAGTCGATGGCGTAGTCCAGGAGGTCGTAGCCGCGGGCGGAGAGGATGTCGACGCCGAGGTCGTAGTAGTCGAGCAGCGCCTGGGCGACCGTCTCCGGGGTGCCGACCAGGGCGTTGGAGTTGCCCGCCCCGCCGGTGGCCGCTGCGGTCGGGGTCCACAGGGCGCGGTCGTAGCGCTCCCCCGCCTCGGCGATGGCGAGCAGCCGCTGCGAGCCGGCGTTCTCCGGGGCGCCGGTGCGGTGGCGCCGCCTGAGCCTTGCCGCATCCTGCTCCCGGATGGCACCGAGGATGCGGTGAGCCTTCTCCCAGGCCAGTTCCTCGGTCGGGGCGATGATCGGGCGGAACGCCACCTGGATACGGGGCGCCTCGGTGCGGCCCGCCGCCTTCGCGGCGGCCTTCACGGCCTCGATCTGCTCGGCGGTCCTGGCCAGGGGTTCGCCCCACAGGCAGTAGACGTCGGCCTCGGCGCCGCCGGCGGCGTACGCGGCAGCGGACGATCCGCCGAACGACACGCCGGGGCGGGGCTGCTGCACCGGGAAGACGTCGCTGACGAAGTCGTGGAAGCGGTAGTGCTCGCCCTCGTGGTCGAAGGGCTCGTGGGTGGTCCAGATCTTCTTGACGATCCGGATGTACTCGCGGGTGCGGGCGTAGCGCTCGTCCTTGGTGAGCGTGTCGCCCTCGCGGCCCTGCTCGTGGTCGCTGCCGCCGGTGATGAAGTGCACGGTCAGCCGGCCGTCGCTGATCTGGTCGAGGGTGGCGAAGGTCTTCGCGGCGAAGGTGGGGTACGAGACGTTGGGCCGGTGGGCGAGCAGGATCTGGAGGTTCTCCAGCCGGCTCGCGAGGTAGGCGGCGGCCGGGGCGGGGTCGGGCGCGCCGGAGCTGTAGGCGAACAGCACCCGGTCCCAGCCGTGGTCCTCGTGCGCCCGGGCGAGCCGGAGTGTGTACTCCTTGTCGAAGGCGGCGCCGGAGCGCGGGACGGTCTCGGAACCGTCGTTGGTGGCGGCAATGCCAAGGAACTCCACGGGCATGGGAGATGGCCTTTCCTCGAGTCCTTTGTTCCGTGCCGGGGTGCGGTGGCGCGGGCCGGGCACGGCGGAGCAGGGCAGCCCTCGGCGCGGCCGGTGCGACGGCTCGCTTGAGGGCGGGGAATCCGGGGTGTGCAGGTGCGACGACGCCGGGGCAGGGGCAGGTTCACGAGCCTCGGGCGCAGGAACTCGGCCCGCGACGAGGTCACCGAGGGACGGAGGGGCCGGTCAGACGGCCCGCTGCCGCGTCAGGCGCAACACGCCGCGGACCACACCCGACCGAAGTCGATGTGGTGGCGCGTGACCAGGCGCTGCTCGGCATTCATGCGCCCAATTGAGCATTACTTCGTACTGCTCGTCAACCACGGCCCGGCTTCCGGACCGGCGCATCGCCGTCACCACCGTGCTCAGCGCGGTGCAGTTCCATGTCGAGCGCCACCACGCGCGAGGCGGAAAATGAACGGAACGCTTCGAGCGTATGTCGGGAATTCGGAATATGAGACGGGACCGTTTCTCGCATTGACGTGGCCGATTCCCGCTGCCAGCCTCTGTGGCGTGAGCCAGTCACCGAACTCCAGCACGTGGCTGCACCTCGGTCTCCGGCCGCACGCCGACGCTCTCTGTGCGTTCTGCTGCGACTGTTAGACGACCGTCGGCGGGCACGTCACAGGCCGCTGCCCCCGTCGTCCCCCGCCTTTCGCCGCCCTTTCCGCTGTCTCTGACATTCTCCGGAATTCGGCGGTCGTCATCTCTGCCGCGAAATCCGTCGCGTTCCTCCACGCCGAGGACGGGTTCGTGCGCGCTCGCCCCCGCCCCTCGTCCCCTCTGAACAGGACGTTCCGATGAGCACGTTGTCCCCGACGAACCGACGCCAGTTCCTCGCCCTGCTCGGCCTCTCGGCCGTCGCGGTCGGCTGCGGCACGGCCGCGGGCAGCGGCGGCTCCGCCAAGGGCGGCACCAGGACACTCCGCTACCAGGGCTGGACCCGCCAGGTCACCCCCGCCGAACTCGCCGAGGACCTCGGCTATCTGGAGGACGTGAAGCTGGAATGGGTCGGCAACACCATCAGCGGCCCGCAGGACATCCAGTCGGCGGCCACCGGCCAGACCGACTTCGGCGGCGCGTTCAACGGCGCGGTGGTCAAGCTGGCCGCGAGCGGCGCGCCGATCAAGGCGGTCATCAGCTACTACGGCTCCGACAAGGACGCCTACAGCGGGTACTACGTCCTCGCCGGCAGCCCCATTCGCTCCGCCCGCGACCTCATCGGCAAGAAAGTCGGCATGAACACCCTCGGCGCGCACTCCGAGGCCATGCTCGACATCTACCTCCAGCGGGGCGGCCTGTCCGCCGCGGACGCCGACAAGGTCGAGCCCCTCGTCGTACCTCCCGTGAACACCGAACAGTCCCTGCGGCAGAAGCAGATCGACGTCGCCGTGCTCGGCGGGGTGCTGCGGGACAAGGCCCTCGCCGACGGAGGGCTGCGGCCGCTGTTCACCGACCACCAGCTCCTGGGCTCCTTCAGCGCCGGGACGTACGTCATGACCGAACGCTTCATCAAGCAGAACCCCGACACGGTACGGACCTTCGTCACCGGCGTCGGCCGGGCACTCGACTGGTCGCGCGCCACCCCGCGCCACGAGGTCGTCGCCCGGATGACGGAGATCGTCGGCAAGCGGAGGAGGAACGAGGATGCCGGCGCCCTGCGCTACTGGAGGTCGTACGGCGTGGCGGAGCCCGGCGGGCGCATCACGGACAAGGAGCTCCAGCTCTGGATCGACTGGCTGGCCCAGCGCGGGGACGTCGACCGCGGCCGGGTCCACCTCGAAACCCTCTACACCAACGACTTCAACCGCAACGGGAGGTGACCACGTGACCAGCACGCACACAGCGAAGATCGTCTTCGACAGGGTGCGCAAGGAGTTCCCCGTCAAGGGCAAGGACGGCGCACGCTCAGCCGTCACCGCGCTCGACGGTGTCGACCTGACCGTCGGCGCCGGTGAGTTCCTCGTCGTGGTGGGGCCCAGCGGCTGCGGCAAGTCGTCCCTCCTCGACCTCCTCGGTGGCCTGTCCCGGCCCACGTCGGGCCGCATCCTGCTCGACGGCTCCCCCGTGACCGGGCCGGGCGTCGACCGGGGCATCGTGTTCCAGCAGTACGCGCTGCTGCCGTGGCGCACCGCCCAGGGAAACGTCGAGTTCGGGCTTGAGGCCGTCGGCGTCCCCCGACGCCAACGGGCCGCGCGGGCACGGGAGTTCCTGGGCCTGGTGGGACTCAGCGGCTTCGAGGGGCGGCATCCGCACGAGCTGTCGGGCGGAATGCGGCAGCGGGTCGCCATCGCGCGCAGCCTGGCGTACGACCCGGACGTGCTGCTGATGGACGAACCGTTCGCGGCGCTGGACGCCCAGACGCGGGAGTCGCTCCAGGACGAACTGCGGCGCATCTGGCAGACCACCGGCAAGACGGTCGTCTTCATCACGCACGCCATCGACGAGGCCGTCCACCTGGGGCAGCGGGTGGCCGTGATGACCTCCCGGCCCGGCCGGATCAAGGAGGTCGTGCCGATCGACCTGCCCGTCCCGGCGGACGGCGACGACCCGCGCTCCAGCCCCGAGTTCGCGCGGCACCGGCACCACATCTGGTCCCTGCTCCGCGACGAGGTGTCCAGGGCGCAGCAGGAGGAAAGGGAAGGAGCCGCCGTATGAGCACCGTCACCACCGAGGCCGGCACCGGCCTCGCCCCCCGTCCCGAGGAATCCCCGAAGACCGCCGCCCCCGCCCCGGCACGTCCCGGGCGGTTCCGGAAGGCAGGGCGTCGGCTGGCGTACGGGCTCGTCAGGGCCGGCACCAGGTCGGCGGCCGTCGTGGCCCTGCTCCTGCTGTGGGAGACCGTACCTCGGCTCGGCGTCGTCGATCGTACGTTCCTTCCCCCGTTCAGCGAGGTCGCCCAGGCGTGGTGGGAACTCGCCGCCGACGGGCAGCTCGCCGACAACGCGCGGGCCAGCCTCACCCGCTCGCTCAGCGGTTTCGGGATCGCGGTGGCGTTCGCCGTGCCCCTCGGTCTGCTGATCGGCTGGTACCGGCCGGTGGCGGATCTGCTCGGGCCGCTGCTCGAAGTCTTCCGGAACACCGCCGCCCTCGCCCTGCTGCCCGTGTTCGTGCTGCTGCTCGGCATCGGCGAGACGTCCAAGATCTCGATCGTCGTGTACTCCTGCACCTGGCCGGTCCTGCTCAGCACCATCAGCGCCGTACGGACCGTGGACCCGACCCTGCTCCGGCTGGCCCGGTCGCTCGACCTGCCCGCCGTACGGCTCTTCCAGAAGGTGATCCTCCCGGCGTCGGTGCCGGCGGTGTTCACGGGTGTCCGGCTCGCGGGGGCCGTGTCCATCCTGGTCCTGGTCGCCGCCGAGATGATCGGCGCCAAGGCGGGGCTCGGCTATCTGATCAATGCCTCGCAGTACAACTTCGCCATCCCGCAGATGTACGCCGGGATCATCACGATCTCGGCGGTCGGCGTGGTCTTCAACCAGCTCCTCGTCGTTCTGGAGCGGCGGCTCAGCTCCTGGCGGGTCCCCGCGAACGGCTGAACCACGCCTCGCCGCTCCCCCGTTACCTCCCCGCACCCGCTCATCCACCTAGGACATCGCCATGGCCGAATCACCGCCCCGCCGTCACCTGCACCTGAACGCCTTCCTGATGAACGCCGGCCACCACGACGCCGCCTGGCGGCATCCCCGCACCACGCCGGAGCGCGTCACCGATCCGACGTACTTCCAGGAGCTGGCCCGGACAGCCGAGCGCGGGCTGCTCGACTCCGTGTTCCTCGCCGACGGGCTCGCCCTGTGGGGCAATGCCCGGTACAACGCACTGGGCGGCTTCGAGCCGCTGACCCTCCTGTCGGCGCTGGCCACCGCCACGCGCCACATCGGACTGATCGCCACCGTCTCCACCACCTACAACGAACCGTTCACCACGGCCCGCGCGTTCGCCTCCCTCGACCACCTCAGCGGCGGCCGGGCGGGCTGGAACATCGTGACCTCCGGAAGCGTCGACGAGGCCCGCAACTTCGGTCGGGACGAACACCTGGAGCACGGCCTGCGCTACGAGCGGGCCCGGGAGTTCGTCGACGTCGCCGTCAAGCTGTGGGACAGCTGGGCCGACGACGCCATCGTGCTGGACCGCGCGAGCGGCGTCTACGCGGACACCGACAAGGTCCGGCCCATCGACCACCGGGGGACGCACTTCCGGGTGCGCGGCCCCCTGAACGTGCCCCGCTCCCCGCAGGGGCGTCCGCTGCTGGTGCAGGCGGGCTCGTCGGAGGACGGCAAGGAGTTCGCGGCGCGGTACGCGGAGGCGGTGTTCACCGCGCAGCAGACCCTGTCCGACGCCCAGGCGTTCTACAAGGACCTCAAGAGCAGGGTGGTCCGCCAGGGGCGCGCGGAGGACGAGGTGAAGATCCTGCCCGGCATCTGCCCGGTCATCGGCTCGACGGAGGCGGACGCCCGCGCCCTGGAGCAGGAACTCACCGACCTCCAGGTGCCCGAGTACGGCCTGGCGCAGCTCTCCGGGATGCTCGGCACCGACCTGACCGGCCACCCGCTGGACGGCCCGCTGCCCGAGCTGCCGGCCGAACACGACATCAACGGCAACAAGAGCCGCTTCACGCTCGTCGCCGAACTCGCCCGGCGGGACGGGCTCACCCTGCGCGAGCTGATCGCCCGGCTCGGCGGCGGACGCGGCCACCGGGTCGTCGCCGGCACCGCCGAGCAGATCGCCGACCAACTCCAGGAGTGGTTCACCGAGGGCGCGGCCGACGGGTTCAACATCATGCCGCCGTACCTGCCGGGCGGGCTCGACCACTTCGTCGACCAGGTGGTCCCGATCCTCCAGGCTCGTGGCCTGTTCCGTACGGAGTACACCGGCCGCACCCTGCGCGAGCACTACGGGCTGCCGAGGCCGGCGGCCTGACCGGAGACCCGCCCGACCTCGTCACCACGCTCCCTGCCCTGATCAACCTTCTGAGAGGACGACCTGGCATGACCAACGCATCCACCACATCAGGCGCGCCCACCACGCCCACCGCGCCGACCGGACCGACCGGACCGGCCGGCTTCGGGATCCGCCGGATCGGCGGCCGTATCGGCGCCGAGATCCACGGCCTGGACCTGGCGAGCGATCTCACCTCGGAGACCGTCGCGGCGCTCAACGGCGCGCTGCTGGAGCACAAGGCCCTCGTCTTCCGCGACCAGCACCTCGACGACGACGGGCAGCTCCGCTTCGCCTCCCTCTTCGGCGAGCTGACGAGGGCCCACCCCACCGTGCCGGCCGTCGACGGACGACCGCAGATCCTGCCGGTGGACGGCGACGAGGGCATCCGCGCCAACCACTGGCACACGGACGTCACCTTCGTCCGTACTCCGCCCAAGGCGTCCACGCTGCGCGCCCTCGTCGTCCCGCCGTACGGCGGCAACACCCTGATCGCCAACGCGGCCGCCGCGTACCAGGACCTGCCGGAGCCGCTGCGTGAGCTCGCCGACCGGCTGTGGGCGGTGCACACCAACGCGTACGACTACGCCGAACCGAAGAACGAGAAGGCCGCCGAACACCGCAGGCAGTTCGTCTCGCGTCGCTACCGCACCGCCCACCCGGTGGTGCGCGTCCATCCCGAGAGCGGTGAACGGGGGCTGTTCATCGGCGGGTTCGCGCAGAGCCTGGTCGGGTTCGGCCCGGCGGAGTCGCGGGCCCTGCTGGGGCTCCTCCAGTCGTACGTCACCCGGCCCGAGAACCTGGTGCGGATCTCCTGGAACGCCGGGGACCTGGTGCTGTTCGACAACCGGATCACCCAGCACTACGCCCCGGACGACTACGGCGACCAGCCGAGGCTGCTGCACCGCGTCACGGTCGCCGGGGACGCCCCCGTCGGGGTCGACGGTGCGCACAGCTACGTCGTCGAAGGCGACGATGCCGCCCATTACACGCGCGTGGCGGCCTGACCGGCCCCGCCAACGGCAGCCGACGGCCCCGGCCCGCGACCCGGACCGGGGCCCGCTGCCTGGCGGCGGGGGCGCCCGGTCGACGGTGCGGCCGTCGCCGATGTGCCCGCCCCGCCCCGGCTGATCCCGGCAGGTCCCGCCCCCGCCCCACCCGCAGTGATCAGCGGTGGGCCGTGCGGGATAATCCCCTCATGCGGATCTCAGCCAAGGCGGACTACGCGGTACGGGCCGCCCTCCTCCTCGCCGGCACACCCGAAGGCGGGCCCCTGAAGGCGGAGGCCATGGCCGAGGCGCAGGAGATCCCGCACAAGTTCCTCGAAGGCATCCTCAACGACATGCGCCGCGGCGGGCTGGTGGTCAGCCAGCGCGGCGCCGGCGGCGGCTACCGACTGGCCAAGGCCGCCACGGACATCTCCGTCGCCGATGTGGTGCGAGCGGTCGAGGGCCCCCTCGTCTCCGTGCGCGGCGTGCGCCCGCCGGAGCTCGAATACACCGGCCCCGCAGAGGCGTTGCTGCCGCTGTGGGTCGCCCTGCGCGCGAACGTCCGTCAGATCCTGGAAGGCGTCTCGCTGGCGGACATCGCCTCGGGCGAACTCCCGTACGCGGTGCACTCCCTGGCACAGGATCCGGCTGCCTGGACCAATCCCTGAAACGAGGCCGTCCACCGTTCGGTCACCCTCTTGCCAGGCGAGCACTCCCCGCCGCATACGACCACCACCAGCGCCCACCGCCACAGCACCGCCACCCAACCGGCCCACGGGCCGCGCTCCCGCGCCTCGGCCTGCCGGTGAGCACCATGCCGTCGACACCGACCACGGCCCTCCCCGCGTCCGCTCACGAGGGCGGCCCTTCACATCACGACCCGAGTCCTGGAGCTGGGGGACGCCGTCGGGCTGGACCGCTTCTGGCGCAACGCCCGCACCCTCACGGCCCACCACCCGGCCGCCCACCGGCTGCGCGCCATAGGCGACCACTGCCTCAGTGGCCACGGCCGGGCGACGGCCCGGGCGATCGCGCACCGCTGACCTGCAGCGTCTCGTACACCAAGACGAGATCGTCCATTATGCGAAATCCCTCTTGGGGCGGAAAACAGCCTCTGCCACTATGCCTATCAGCCAGGTGGGAAAACTGGGGAATTCGGAAGGTGGTGGCCGTGCGCACGCTGAAGCAGGCAGGCGACTCGCTCCCCCTTCTCACTTCCCGCCGGCACGTCGACCTCGGCCTCATGTCCAGCGCCATCTGTCGGCCCTTCTGAGGCCGTTCAGCCGACCTGTCCCCTCACCCGCAGCACACCGCCGCACCCCGGCCTGAGGCCGGGCCGCGAGTGGTCGCCGGGGGCGTCTCGTCACGTATCTCCGCACCTTGCCGAAACCCTTTGCCCGAAAGGACACCTCCGTGTCTGCCGCAAGACCGCTCACCTCTCTGCGCGCCATCGCCGCCATAGCGACCCTTCCCTTCCTGCTCACCGCCTGCGGCTACGGCTCCCAGGCGGCCGAGGACGCCGAGCAGCCCAAGGTCGCGGCCGATGGCAAGAAGCTCTCCGCCGGCGAGGTGCGGATCGGGTACTTCCCCAACCTCACCCACGCCACCGCTCTCGTGGGCGTCCAGGAGGGTCTGCTCCAGAAGGAGCTCGGCGGCACCACGATCAAGCCCTCGACCTTCAACGCGGGCCCGTCGGAGATCGAGGCGCTCAACGCCGGCTCGATCGACATCGGCTTCATCGGCCCGTCGCCCGCGATCAACGGCTACACCAAGTCCAAGGGCCAGAACCTGAGGATCGTCTCCGGTTCCGCCTCGGGCGGTGTGAAGCTCGTGGTCAACCCCGCGAAGATCAAGACGCTGGACGAGGTCAAGGGCAAGCGGATCGCCACCCCGCAGCTCGGCAACACGCAGGACGTCGCGTTCCTGCACTGGGTCGCGGAGAAGGGCTGGAAGGTCGACTCGCAGTCCGGCAAGGGCGACGTCTCGGTCGTCCGCACCGACAACAAGGTGACGCCGGACGCCTACAAGTCCGGTGACATCGACGGCGCCTGGGCTCCGGAGCCGACCGCGTCGAAGCTGGTCGCCGAGGGCGCGAAGGTGCTGCTCGACGAGTCCGACCTGTGGCCGGACAAGAAGTTCGTCATCACCAACATCATCGTGCGGCAGGCGTTCCTCAAGGAGCACCCGGACGTCGTCGAAGCCGTGCTGAGCGGCACGGTGAAGACCAACGCGTGGATCACCGCCAACCCGGACAAGGCCAAGGAGTCGGTGAACGCGGCGCTGAAGAAGGAGACCGGCAAGCCGCTCTCGGCCAAGGTGATCGACGCTGCCTGGCCGTCCATCACCATCACCAATGACCCGCTCGCCGCCACCCTCCAGGCGCAGGCGGACCACGCGGTGGACGCCGGCCTGCTGAAGAAGCCCGAGCTGGCGGGCATCTACGACCTCACGCTGCTCAACAAGGTGCTCAAGGCCGCGGGCAAGCCCGAGGTCCCCGACGCCGGTCTCGGCGTGAAGTAGGCCCGAGCCCGTAGCAGCCCGAACTCCCAGGAGGTGACGCCCATGGTCACGACCACCAGGCGCGCCAAGGCCGTGAACGAGGACGAGATCCGTACGGCGGTGACGCCCGCCGCCCGCATCGAGCACGTCTCGAAGTCCTTCGGCGGCCCCGCCGGCGGACAGCTCGTCCTCGACGACATCTCGCTCGATGTCGCGCCCGGCGAGTTCGTCACCCTCCTGGGGGCCTCGGGCTGCGGCAAGTCCACCCTGCTCAACCTGGTCGCGGGGCTGGAGTCGCCCACCGCCGGCTCCCTCACGACCGCCGGACGGCCCGCCCTGATGTTCCAGGAGCACGCCCTCTTCCCGTGGCTCACCGCGGGCAAGAACATCGAACTCGCCCTGAAGCTGCGCGGGCTCACGAAGGCCGAGCGCCGCCCGGAGGCCGAGCGTCTCCTCGAACTCGTCCGGCTCGGCGGCTCGTACGGCAAGCGCGTGCACGAACTGTCCGGCGGCATGCGCCAGCGCGTGGCACTCGCCCGGGCACTCGCCCAGGACTCCCAACTCCTCCTGATGGACGAGCCGTTCGCCGCACTGGACGCCATCACCCGGGACGTGCTGCACGACGAGCTCACCCGGATCTGGCGCGAGACCGACCTCTCCGTCCTCTTCGTCACCCACAACGTGCGCGAGGCCGTGCGCCTCGCCGAACGGGTCGTCCTGCTCTCCTCCCGGCCCGGCCGCATCGCCCGCGAGTGGACCATCGACATCCCGCAGCCGCGCCGCATCGAGGACGCCGCCGTCGCCGAGCTGTCCGTCGAGATCACCGAACAACTGCGCAAGGAGATCCGCCGCCACGGCCGGCACTGAGACGACCGCGGCCGCCGAAGTCGCCGAGGCCGACGACCTCGCGGCACGTACACCATCTGGGACCCGTACCCGCAGTTCGACAAGACCTCGGCCTCGACAACCCGGTGGTGACCCGCGTTGCTCCCGTGAGGGCTCCCGGCCGCAGCAGGGAGCCCTCGCTCTCCCGGACGGGCGGGCGGGCAGTGCAGCGTCGTCCTGACGGGCGCCCGCAGCACTACCCAGCCTCCGGTCTCGGGGTCAGGACGGGTCGCCGTACTGGAGGCCGCGGCCGTTGGTGCCGATGTAGACGCGGCCGTAGGTGTCCGGGTCGCCGGTGATGACGCCGACGCCTCCGATGCTGCCCCACTGGTGGGCGTCGTCGTTGACGCGGAGCCAGGTGGCGCCCTTGTCCGTGGAGCGGAAGACGCCGGTGACGTCCTTGACGGTGCCGATCAGGTAGAGGGCCTGGTAGGAGGCACCGGGTGCGGCCTTGCCGAAGCCGAGGGCGGAGGCGGACCGCACCGTGGAGAGCGTGGTGAAGGTGCGGCCGCCGTCGGTGGAGTGCAGCAGCCCCTGGCCGCCGCCGGCGATCCACAGGTCTCCGGCGACGCCGGGGACGGCGGTGAGCCGGCCGGCGGGCAGGTTCGTGGCGCGGGCGGTGAAGACCGCGCCGCCGTCGGTGCTGGCGTAGAGCGTGCCGCCGGACAGGGAGTAGAAGGTCCTGCCCGAGGAGCGGTCGGCGACGACGACGGCGTCGGTGCCCAGGCCGCTGACCCTCGACCAGTTCGCCCCCTTGTCGGTCGAACGGTACGGGGCCTGGCCGGCCTGGGTCCACACGATGGTCGAGCCGTCGGCCGCGAGCGCGACATGCCCGTCCTGCGCGCCGGCCACCGGCTCCGCCTTGAATCCGTTCCAGTTGGCGCCGCCGTCGGTGGAGTAGGCGCCGTCCTGCGCGCCGCCCCGGCCGACGCGGACCATCATTCCGGGGTTCGACTGGGCGAAGTCGATGTCGGTGCTGTTGGTCATCATCGGGTTGTCCAGCCGGCCGGCGGGCACCCGGGTCAGGTCGTCATGCCGGAAACCGCCCTGGTCGCCCATGGCGGTGACGACAGCGGCACCGCCGGGCGGGGCGATCGCGTCCATCAGCGCGGTCTCCTCGAGGCCCCGCGCACCGGACGTCCAGTGGCTGGTGCCGCCGCTGTCGGTGGCGTTGGCGTCCTTGCTGCGCCAGATGCCGTTGCCGGTGCCGTACAGCACGTGTCCGGAGTCGAAGGGGTCGATGGCCAGGGCGGTCATCCAGTGCCCGGTGTGGGTGCCGACGTAGGGAGCGGCGGAGGCGTTCCGCACCGACTTGTCCGCCAGTGCCTTCCAGGTCGTGCCGCCGTCGGTGGTGCGGTAGATCTCGTCCTCGGGCCACCAGCGGTCGAGGGTGGTGACCATCACCGTGGACGGCTGGCGCGGGTCGACGGCCAGGCCGGAGAACCCGTAGCCGCCCTGGGACGGGGAGACGTTCTTCCACGTCCCGCCGGCCGGTGCGTACTTCCAGACCGATCCCGCCGTCACGCCGTTGGGTCCGAGGGCGTTGGTGTACGTCAGGTACAGCGAGCCGTCACCGGAGAGCACGCCGTGCTGCGGCAACTGGCCCGTGGGCTGGCCGGGGACGGCCTGCCAGGTGCCGCCTCCGTCGGTGGAGCGATACAGGGAGGTGGACCTGTCGGCGACGCCGACGTAGACCGTCCTGCTGCCGGCCGGGCCGTACGTCACGAAGGAGATGCCCGCGCCGCTGCTCGCCCCGTCCTTGACGGGGAACGAGGAGACCTGCCGCCATGTCGCACCGCTGTCCGTGCTGCGCCACAGGCCGTTCTTACGGGTGCCAAGGAGCAGGGTGCGGTTGTCCGAGGGGTCGACCACCAGCCGCTCACCGGCGCCGCGGCCGTCCTCGTTGCCGCCCAGCTTGAAGGGGAGGTCGGTGCGCTGGAAGGTGCGGCCCCGGTCGGCGGAGCGCAGGATCGCGCCGTTGCCGGCCCAGTCGTTGGTGTAGGTGCCCGCCGCGAGGTAGAGGCGGTTCGGGTCCACGGGGTCGGTGGCCAGCGCGTCGATGCCCAGCAGGTTCCAGTCCTTCTCGCCGAGCCAGTCGGTCAGCGGGATCCACTGCTCGGCCGCACTGTCCCAGCGGTAGGCGCCGCCCATGTCGGTACGCGCGTAGAGCAGGCCCTTCTCCTTCTGGTTGAACACCAGGCCGGTGACGTAACCGCCGCCCACCACCTGGGCGTTCTTCCACGCGTACGGTCCGGTGCCGGTGGCCGGGGTCTCGGCCGTCCTCACCAGCTTCCACTGCTGGTTGGTGCTGCCGTGGCCGCCGTACTGGATGACTGCCGCGCCGTCGGCCGTGGAGCCTCCGGAGACGTCCAGGACCTGGCCGCTCCTGCGGGAGGTGAAGGTGACGGCGCCGGAACCGCTCACCTCGTCGATCCGCCACTCCTGGGAGGCGGAGGAGCTGTCGGTCTGCTGCTCGGCGGCAGCCGCCTGCGCGGTCGAATCGCCCGCTATGCCGAGCACTTTGCCGCTGTTGCGGTTCACCAGCTCGTAGTAGCCGTCGCCGGTGGACCGCAGCCGCCACTGCTGGTTGGCGGTGTTCTGGTCGGTCCACTGCTGGATGCGGGTGCCGTCGGCGGTGGAGAAGGCGTTGACGTCCAGCACCTTGCCGCTGCGCACCGAGACCAGTTTGTAGTAGGCGCTGTCGTCGACCGTCGCGGCCTGCGAGTCGTCCTGCACGAGCAGGAGGTACGGCACGACGGTGGCGGGCACACCGAGCAGCAGAACGGTGGCGGTCCTGCGACGGCGGTGACGTCCGCGGCGGCCGGCGTTGGTGAGGTTGTTCATGGGGGGTGTTTCTCCTTGTGCAACCGTGGGTCGGGCAGGTCAGCGCTGCAGGGTGAGGACGCCCGGCCGGTACGGCAGTTGGTCGTAGGGTCCGTCCGCGGTGGGGGACTTGCCCTGGTAGAGGAACTGCAGGTTGCAGGGGTCGATGGTCATGGTCTGGTCGGGGTTGGTGCGGATCAGGTCACCGTGGCTGATGTCGTCGGTCCAGGTGGCGCCGCTGTTGGCCTTGCCCGCGAAGGGGTTGCTCTCCCCGCCGGCCTGCGGGGTCCACGCACCGCTCAGGCTGGAGGCGGTGAACGAGCGGAAGTAGCGCCGCTCGTTCGCACCCCGAGCCTCGACGATCATGAGGTACTGGTTCTGGCCCTGGACCTTGTAGACCTGCGGCGCCTCGAAGAGGTTCTTCGCCGTGTCGCTCATGACCGTCGTGTACGACGAGCCGAAGTTGCCCGGGAAGTTCCCGATCGGCATGCTCGCCCGGTAGATCCTGCCGTTGTCACCGGCGAAGAAGAGGTACATGTTCTTCTCGTCGGCGATCAGGGTCTGGTCGATCGGTCCGGTGCCGGATTCGGTGCGGGGGATGCTGCCGGTGAACAGCGGCTGCGGCGCGGACCAGCCGTTGGGGTCGGTGGGGTCGCTGGACGTGCGGTAGCTGAAGGGCGAGGCACCCCACTGGTACGCGAGGACCCAGATCTTCTTGGGTGCGAAGTAGAACAGGGTGGGCGCCACCGCGTTCTGGCTCATCTTCGTCTGGCCGGCCGACGCCATGTCGGACCAGTTCGTGAAGGGGCGGAACGCCATCGAGCCGTACGAGGTTCCCGACGCGCTCGACGCGTAGACGAGGTGCTTGCCGCCCAGCGTCACGTGAGTGAAGTCCTTCACCGCGGCCCAACCGTTCGACGGCTGCGCGAGGGGACCCGTCGAAGTCCACCTGTACGTCGACGGAAGGGCGCACGTGCCGCCGCCCGCCGGGGAGGGGCCGGTCCACTTCTGGTTGCCGACGGAAGCGCAGGTGTACAGCTGGATCCTGGTGCCGTTCGCGGTGGCGGCACCGACGGCGTCGAGGCACAGCCCGGACTGGACGCCGGTGATCGTCCCGTTGGCGTTGAGGGTCCACTGCTGGTTGGCGCCGCCGTTGCAGTCCCAGATGACCACCGAGGTGCTGTTGGTGGTGCCCTTGCCCTTGGCGTCGAGGCACTTGTCGTCGTACACCTTCAGCTGCTTCGCGGCGGTGTGGGTCCAGCGCTGGTTGGCCTGTCCGCTGCAGTCCCACAGTTGCGCCGGGGTGCCGTTGGCGGTGGCGGAGCCGGGGATGTCCACACAGCGACCGGAGGCCACGCCCCTGATCTCACCGGTACCGCCGCTCGGCTCGGCCGGGCTGGTGCCGGAGCCGGGATGGAGGGCGTTCATGACGGCGTTGTAGGCCGGCTTGGGCCTGCCGTCGTTGTCGAACAGCAGGGGGCTTTCGCCGCGGCGCCAGGAGTCGCTGTCGCGGACGCCCCACACCGTGATGCCGGTGCACCGGGCCACGGACAGGCAGGTGCTGACCGCGTTCGCGTAGTGGGTGGGTGATGCCTGGGCGATGTCCAGCTCGGTGATCTGGACATCGACGCCCAGGGCGGCGAAGCCGGCCAGGGTGGTCTTGAAGCTCGCCGGCGGGCCGCCCGCCCCGAAGTGGCTCTGGAACCCGACGCAGTCGATGGGCACGCCGCGGGACTTGAAGTCCTTGACCATCCGGTAGACGCCCTGGGTCTTGGCGTCCGACCAGTTCTCGATGTTGTAGTCGTTGTAGCAGAGCTTGGCCGAGGAATCGGCCGCACGGGCGGTGCGGAACGCTTCCTCGATGAAACCGTCGCCCAGCACCTGCTGGAAGACCGAGTCACGGAGCCGGCCGCTGCCGCCGTCGGCGAACGCCTCGTTGACCACGTCCCAGGCGTAGATCTTGCCCTTGTAGTGGGTGATCTCGGTGGTGATGTGGTGGTTCATCACACTGCGCAGCGTCTGCGCGTCGTGGATGGAGCCGACCCAGGAGGGGAGCTGCGAGTGCCAGACCGTGGTGTGGCCGCGCAGGCGCTGGCCGTGTGCCAGGGCGCGGTCCACGATCCGGTCCGCGGGGCCGAAGTTGAAATTGCCGCGGGACGGTTCGACGGTGTCCCACTTCATCTCGTTCTCCGGGGTGACCATGTTGAACTCCCGGTCCGCGATCGCGGTGTACGCGGAGTCGCCGAGCCTGCCGGCGGCCACAGCCGTGCCGAAGTACCTGCCCGAGGGGGCGGCCTGGGTGCCCAGGCCCGCGGCTCCGGCGGAGCTGGGGAGGAGCGTCACGACGCCGGCCACCAGCGCCGTGGCCGACAGTCCTATCGCCCATGTCCGGCGTCGCCGGCTGAGCCGGTGCAGGCCCTTCGCCCTGGGTTCGTGGGTGTGTCGCGTCATGTGAGGGGCTTTCTTCAGGGGGATACGTCAGTGGGGAAGTCGGGACCCTGCCGCGCCGGCACGTCGTGACGGGCGGCGGGAAGGACACCCCTGAAGTGGAGGCTTCCGAGCTCGCGGGCTCGTAACAGAAAAGTCGCGCCGTCCGCGGGATTGCCCGGTGATGCATCTCGCAGACAGAAAGTGTTATGCCGGACGCCGTGGCCTGGTCGCGCCCGAGCACCGGCTGTGACTGTGCGACTCGGTCGGGATCGCCCGAGGAGCGGTGCTCAGGCCCCGGGGCTGCGCACGATGAAGGAGGCCTGGCCGGCGAAGGCCCGCGTGCCGTCGGAGCCGTCGAGCCAGATGCCGCCGTCGCGGTGACGGAGGACCGATCCCGGGTAGTTGTGCGCGTGCAGGGTCACGGACCCGGCGACCGCCCCGGGACGCGGACAGAAGGTGGCGTCTTCACGGAACAGTGCGCTGCCGTCGTCGGTGCTCAGCCGCAGCCGCAGGTAGGAGTGGCGAAGATACCGGCCGTCCGCGGCGCGGAAGGTGACGCACCGCGTGTCGGCCAGTCCCCCGACGACCGTGAAGGTGACCCGCTGACGTGCCTGCGCGCTGCCGGACGCGGCGACGCTGCCGAGCGCCGCGAAATCGCCCGTGTACGTGACGAACAGGCCGGGACTGTCCGCGGACTCCAGCGACTGTGCGCCCAGCGGAACGGTGCCCGGAACGGCGGACGGGCCGACCGAGGGCGGACTCGCCGGCGACGGACTCGCCGGCGACGGGCCGGCCGAGGTGGTGGTGCGCGACGGAAGGGGCGTGGGAGTGCCGACCGTGGGAGCGGCGGTGACGCCGGGCACTCGAGGCGCCGGTTCGGGCCAGGTCGCGTAGGTGGCGGTCCCGGCTATGAGTACCGCGCCGGTCGCGAGGCTCACCAGCGGATGAGCGGTCACCGTCTGGAGTTTGCCGATCAGAGCGCCGTGCAGGCCGCTTCCCCCCGTCGTCGTACCGACGGCGACGGGGGCGGCCGCGGCCAGCCCGGCGGCGCTCGCCGCCGTACCCGACAGCAAGCCCTTGGCGGCCAGCGCGGCGATCAGTGCGGCCGGGACGGCCAGCGTCGTGAGGCTGAGGGGCAGCAGTTCGGCCGGAACCCGTTCTGCCGACGTCGCCGTGCAGACCGGGCAGTCGCGTGTGTGCCGCGCGATCCGCTTGCGCCACACCGACGCATGGTGACCGTCCCAGCCGGCGACTGTCCCGTCCAGCTGCGGACAGCGCGGATCGGCCTCCAGCGCGGTGACGATCGTCCGGCACAGTTCCAGCTGCTCGCGCATGCGTTGCAGGCGCACTCCGACGTGCGCGACCGTGAGCCCGGTCGCGGCGGCCATGTCCTCCCGGCTGAGCAGGCCGGCGCACTCCTGCCACCACAGCGACAGCAGCATCCGGTGGTCCGGGTCGAGCCACCGGCCGGCTTCGACGACCCGGCGCCGCTCGTCCGACACGTGCAGCCGCAGGATCGTCACGTCCACGGGCTCGGCGGCGGCGTCCGGTATCCGGCGGGCCTCGTCGATGACCGTGGTCCGGTCGGCGAGGGCGTGTTGCCGCTGCCAGTGGGTGTTGATCTGGCGGAGCGTGATCGACACCAGCCAGGACCGGAAGCTCTCCGGGGCACGCAGGGCGGGCAGGTCGCGCACCACACGCAGCAGGGTTTCCTGCACGACGTCGTCGACGTCGGCATGTCCGCTCAGCGCTCGCCCGACGATGTTGTACAGCAACGGCAGGTACGCGGCGATGAGTTCCTCGCGCGCCCGATCGTCACCGGCCTGCGCCGCGACGACCAGATCCGCGTGGTCTGCGTCCTTGAGCCCCATTCCCACCTTCTTCAGGGGAGCGATCCGCCGAGTACGGCGGCACACCCTAGCCGCGACGAAGGCATACGGCCAAAGCCCGCGCCTCGGCCGGACGGTCCGGCCCGTGCCGGCATGGCAGGCCCGGTGCCCCGGGGAGCGTGTCCGGTCGCACTCGGCCGACTCGCTGACGGCCCCTTCAAGCCGATGATCTCGGCAGGCCGCGCGCGTCAGCGCACCCTGCCCCGGGCCTTCAGCTGGGTCGGGGGCACCTCCGGGGCATCGAGCCGGCCTCCGTCGTACCCCTTCACCTCACCGAAGCGGTCGCCCGACATCCAGTCCTCCCGCGCCTGACGGATCTCCTCGTCCGTGCGGCCCACGAAGTTCCACCACATGACGATCTCCTCCTCGAAGGGCTCGCCGCCGAGGAGCATCAGGCCCGCGTCGGAGACGGCGCGCAGCGGGAGTTCGGTGCGGCCGCAGCCGAGGTAGAGCATCGAGCCGGGGAGGACGGGCACTCCGTCGACATGAGCCTCGCCGGACATGGCGAGGACCGCGTACTCGAAGTCGGGTTCGAGCGGCAGCCGGGTCTCGGTGCCGGCGGCGAGGGCGAGGTCGGCGCCGACGATCGGGGTGTACGTGGTGCCGGGGGACGCGGCGCCGTCGAGTTCGCCGAGGATGACCGTGGCGGTGAGGCCGGGGGCGGCGACGTGCGGGAGTTCGGCGTGGTGCTGGAAGTGCGGCTCGACGTGCCGGTGGGCGTCGGGCAGGGCCACCCAGAGCTGGGCGCCGTGCAGGTAGCGGGCGTGCGTCCTGGGGCTCTCCTCGGAGTGGGAGATGGCCCGGCCGGAGGTCATCAGGCCGAGTTCGCGCGGTCGGACGGTCTGCAGGCTGCCGGTGGAGTCGCGGTGCAGCACCTCGCCCTCGTGGAGCCAGCTGACGGTCTGCAGGCCCATGTGGGGGTGGGGCGGGACCTGCATGCCGGGTTCGTCGGCGATGTCGTCGGGACCGTAGTGGTCGACGAAGACCCAGGCGCCGACCATGCGGCGGCCCAGGTTGGGGAGCAGTCGGCGGACCTCGGTGGATTCGCCGAGCTGGACGTGGCGGGGACTGAGGAGTTCCCGTACCGGTTCGGCGACCACGAAGCCCCGGCCGCCGCAGACCTGGAGGGCGGCCTGGCGATCAAGATTGCTCATGGCGCTCAACCTATTCCTGTCGGGGCGCCGTGGGGCGGGGACCCGCACCACAATATTGATGGAATGTTCAACCACCATCGGGTGTTGTTGCAGCCGTCAGCACAGCGACAGGAGAAACGAGGCCCGGTGAGCGACGAGACCTACTACGAGTTCGGCACGGCAGCCGACCGCTGGGACCGCGCGCAGATGTTCTTCGAGGCGAAGGAGTATCTGACCGCGGCCCGGATCCTGCGCGGCCTGGTGGCCGAGCACCCGGAGCAGACGGCGCAGCGGCTGCTGCTCGCCCGGGCCTACTACCACTCGGCCCAGCTCGGCCGGGCCGAGGAGGAGCTGCGGGTCATCGTGGAGCGCGACCCCGTCGAGCACTACGCCCGGCTGATGCTCGGCCGCACCCTGGAGCGGCAGGGCCGGAGCGACGAGGCGGCGCCGCATCTGCGCCTGGCCGGCGCGATGGTCGGCGACCTGCCGGAGTGACACGAGCGGCCGCCGGGGCCTGAAGGAGGAGGCCGGCGGACACCCTGAAGACGCGGGGTGTCCGCCGGCCTCCGCGCGCTCCAGGGGCCTCGGGCGGTTCGCCGACAGGTACCCACGTGGGGTATCCGCGGGGTGTCCGGTAGGGTCGGCCCGAGAGGAGCGGAGGAGGTCTTCGCGGTGCACACCGGACGAGAGCGGCACAACGCCGCCCTGGCGCATCTGCTGCTCGTCGTCGTGCTCGCGCTCGGCGTCTTCGTGATGCATTCGGTCGGCCACCCCGAGGGCCCGGCCGCCGCCATGGACGGCGGCGCCATGACACACGCCTCCGCTCCGGCCCACCCCGCCGACTCCGCGCCCTCCTCCCACGACTCCGGAACCGGGATGGACATGACCACGCTCTGCGTGGCCGTCCTCGGTGCCTGGCTGCTCGCCGGGCTCGTCCGGGCCGCCCTCGCTCGCCGCCCGGACCGCACCGCGCCGCTCCCGGCCCGGCTGCGCCCGGCCCTCGCCCCCAACGCGCCGCCGCCCCGGCCGCCCGACCTCGCCTCGCTGTCGATCCTGCGGACATAGGCCGTACCGCCGTCACGCGGGCGCCTCACGCTGCCCGCATACGCGTACGACACCACCCCAGAACCACCGACACACACGAGGTGTGATCCACATGCGTGCCCTCATGACCTTCGAGAACCGCACCGCCCGCAAGCTCGCCCTGACCGGTGGCCTGGCCGCCGCCGCGCTGCTGCTCGCCGCCTGCG
This sequence comes from Streptomyces sp. NPDC003943, assembly GCF_053605265.1. Lineage (NCBI taxonomy): Bacteria > Bacillati > Actinomycetota > Actinomycetes > Kitasatosporales > Streptomycetaceae > Streptomyces > Streptomyces sp. NPDC003943. The sequence goes on from NZ_JBSGIW010000016.1 coordinate 62,683, forward strand.
GCGGCTCCGACGGCGACTCCATGGCCGGCATGGACCACGGCGGCAAGGCGACCGCGAGCGCGACGGCCTCCACCGACGGGAGCGAACAGGGCACCGGCACGTTCAACGACGCCGACGTGATGTTCGCCCAGATGATGATCCCGCACCACGAGCAGGCCCTGGAGATGGCGAAGCTCGCCGACACCCGCGCCCAGGACCCAGAGATCAAGAAGATCGTCGGGGACGTCGAGAAGGCCCAGGACCCGGAGATCCGGAAGATGAAGTCCTGGCTCAAGAGCTGGGGCAAGCCGGAGTCCATGGGCGGCGGCGGCCACAGCATGGGCGGGATGATGACCGACCAGGAGATGAAGGACCTGGCCGCCGCGAAGGGCAAGGGCTTCGACAGGAAGTTCGCCGAGCTGATGATCGCCCATCACGAGGGCGCGGTGTCCATGGCGAAGACGGAGCAGCAGAGCGGCAGCGACCCGGAGGCCAAGCGGGTCGCCGACGACGTGGTGCGGACGCAGACCGCCGAGATCGACCGGCTGAAGCAGATCCTCGCGCGGCTCTGACCCGCCCGCGCCGACCGGGCCGGCGGACGGCGCCGGGCCTTCGCCCACCCGCCCGCGCCGACCCGGTCGTCGGGCGGCGTGACGGCGGCCGGACCTTCGTCCGGCGGTGGCGGGTGACGCGCGTACGGGCGGCGACGGCCTATGAGGCCGCCGCCGCCCGTACGCGCGTCACCGCGCTGTCGCCCTGCCGCTGTCAGTAGCCGATCCGCACCCCGGTGACGGTGTGGCGGTCGGTGCTTCCGCCGGTCGCCCCGCTGAAGCCGACCAGGACGTTCTTGGGCAGGGTCACGGCGACGTCGATGACCCGGGTGCCGTCGACGCTGACCTGGAGACGGCCCGTACTGGTGACGACGACGTCGACGGTGTGGCTGCCGGAGCGCAGGTTCGGCACGTTGGTGGCCGTGGCCGCGTAGGTGAGCGTGGAGCCGCTGCCGCCGGTGGCCACCGCCACGAAGTTGGCCGAGGGGTCGCCCGCGCCGTTGTCGTACGTGTCGAGGGTGACGGCGACGCCGGGCAGTCCGGCGAAGCCGAGGCTGCCGCCGCTGTTGGCGGACAGCGCCTTCGGCGTGGCCTTGCTCGCGTCGAGGAGCATCATGGTCATCCCGTCGGCGCCGGTGCCGCCGCCGATGGTGGCGGTGAAGCGGGCCCTGAGGTTGGCCGAGGGCACGGCGGTGGCCTGGACGGCCGAACCGCGCTGGTAGGTCTGGAGCGGGGTGAGTTCGAGGCTGGTGCCCGACATCGCGGCGCTGCCGTTGTACGTCCAGCCGTTGGGGCCGGGCGGCGGAACGGCGTACGCGGTGGCGGTGACGGTCGCCCTGCGGACGGCGTGGATGTCGGTCTTGCCGCCGGTCGCGCCGGTGAAGGCGAGGAGTGCGCTGGGCGGGAGCGAGGCCACGCTGGTGCTGAGCCGCTGGGTGCCGTCGACGGAGACCGTGAGGGTCTTGCCGGTGACGGCGACGGTCACGGCATGGGTGCCGGAGCGCAGGTTGGGGACGTTGGTGGTGGTCGAGGCGTAGGTGAGGCTGGAGCCGCTGCCGCTGGTGGCGATGCCGACGAAGTTGGCCGAGGGGTCGTTGGTCCCGTTGTCGTACGTGTCGAAGGTGACGGCCACGCCGGGCAGGCCGCTGTAACCGAGGCCGCCGCCGAGGGCTCCGAGCGCGCTCGGGGTGGTCCTGGCCGGGTCGAGGAGCGCGAAGCCGAGGCCGTCGGCGCCGGTGCCGCCGCCGATGACGGTGGTGAAGGTGGCCTTGAGGCCGTCGGTGAGCACCGGGACGGGCCAGACGGCGGTGCCGCGCTGGTTCGCGGTGGCCTGGGTGAGCTGGAGGTCGGTGCCGGAGATCTGGGCGTTGCCGTTGAGCCTCCAGCCGCCCGCGTTGGGGCCGGGGACGGTGACGCCGGTGCCGGCGGCGCCGGTGCCGGTGAGGCCCTCCGCGATGGCGCCCTGGCCGTCGTCGGCGGTGAGTTCGTAGCTCGCGTTCACGGTGCCGACGGAGGTCGGCGCGAAGGTGACGGCCTGGTGGATCACGTCGCCGGGGTTGAGCACCTGGCCCTCACTGATGGGGGTGCTGACCTGGAAGGGGGCCGCGGGCGCCTTGGCCTTGGTGACGGTGAGGGGGATGTTGCCGCTGTTGCTGATGTCGAAGGTCTTGGTGAGGGACTGGCCCACCTTCACGGATCCGAAGTCGGTCGAGGTCGGGGTCAGGGTCAGCTTCGCCTGGCCGGTGACGGCGGTGCCCTTGAGGTCGACGGTCGCCGTGCCGTTCTGGCCGGTGACGGAGAGACTTCCGGAGTCGGTGCCGTCGGCCGTCGGGGTGTAGGTCACCTGGACGGAGACGGACTGCTGGGGCTGGACGACGGTGCCGTTGGCCGGGAGGCCGGTCGCGCTGAACGGCGCGCCGGGCGGGGCGGACGCGGAGACGGTCTCGGGCCCGGTGCCGGTGTTCGTGAAGGTGATGCCGAGCGACTTGCTCGTGGACGTGGCGACTGTGCCGAAGTCCAGTGACGCGGGCGAGGCGTGGAGGCCGGGCCGGGTGCCGTAACCGGTCAGGCCGACGGCGCTCTCGCCGAGGTCGGTGACGAGGGTGAGCACCGAGCTGTCGGAGCCGGGCGTGGTCGGCGCGAAGGAGACGGGTACGGAGTAGGTGTCGCCCGCGTGCAGGGTGCGGGGCAGTCCGCTCGGGCTGGCGGAGAAGGCGCTGCCGGACGGGGTACTCGCGGAGTTGACGGTGACGTCACGGGTCGCGGTGACGGTGGCCGTGGCGTTTCCGGTGCTGCCGACGGCGACCTTGCCGAAGTCGACGGGGTTGCTGTTGAGCGCGGCGTTGGCGGGGCGGCCGAAGGCGAGGACGTGGCCGTCACGGGTGCCGACGTAGACCCGGCCGCCGTCGGTGCCGGGGGTGGCGAACTTGGACGCGGTGCCGATCGGCGCGGACCAGCGCAGCTTGAGCGTGCCGTTCACGGGGACGGCGTCGTACGCGCGGAGCTGGCCGTTCGCACCGTTGGCGCCGTCCGAGTAGATCGACCAGACGAGGGCGGAGCCGGCGTTGGTTCCGGTGGAGGTGAGCACGGGCGAGCCGGAGGTGTAGCCGAAGGTCTCGGGGCTGCGGCCGGTGTTGGTGAGCGCGGGCTTTCCGTCGCCGGTGAGGCCGTACTGGAAGGCGCGCAGCGGGCCGCGGGAGCCGACGGTGTAGACGTAGCCGCCCTCGCCGCCGTACACGGCCGGGTGGCCCCAGACCCCCTCGTACGGTCCGAAGGCGCCGAGCACCTTGTCCGTGCCGTTCGGTCCCTGGCTGCGGCCGCCGAGGTCGTCGCGGTCGAGGAGGAAGAGCCGGCCGTCCTTGCCGATCTGGACGAGGAGGTGGGGGTGGGCGCTGGTGCCGAAGTAGCTGTCGGGGAGGCCGACGGGGGCGCCGGAGCCGAGGTCGGTGTCGTTGAGGTCGAGCTGGTTGGCGTTGCTCGGGGCGAAGAAGTCCTGGGCGGACATGGTGCCGTCGCTGTTGACGCCGAGCCGGACGACGGACTCGGAGAGCTGGCCGGGCGGCATCTTGCCGGGGCCGGGCGCGGGGGTGACGCCGTTTCCGGTGGTGAAGAGGATCCGGCCGGCGCCGTCGGAGACCAGGCCGCCGCCACTGTGCCAGATGCCGGCCTTGCCGTCGGCGGAGGAGTCCTCGGTGGCCCACAGGGTCGTCTTGCGGGTGCTGGTGTTGACGCCGAGGACGTAGCCGACGTACGGGCCGCGGTCGCAGTGGGAGGCGAAACCGGCGTACACGGAGCCGTTCATGAGGAGCAGCCCGGGGCGCTGGGCCGCGGTGTACGGGTTGAAGGAGCGGCCCGGGTCGTTGGTGGGGGCGCCCGCGACCTTGACGGGCCAGCCGCTGCGTTCGCCGCCGGTGGCGGGGTCGAGGGCGTGCACGTACCAGCTGGGGTGCTGGGTGTCGGCGCCGTCGTTGACCTTGGAGGTGAGGTAGAGGGAGCCGCTCGCCGGGTCGTAGACGGGGGTGGAGGTGACGCCGATGTTGGGGACGAGGTCGCCGCAGTTGATCGCGGAGGCGGGCCAGGGCGCGCCGAGGTTCCTGGTCCAGTTGGTCTTCCCGGAGGCCGGGTCGAGCCCGTACACCTTGTTGTTCTCGGTGGCGACGACGAGGGTGCCGCCGACGACGAGGGGCTGGGCGTAGACCTGGCCGTCGACGGTGGTGGAGAACTGCTGGCCGAAGTCGGAGCTGGAGACCTGGCCGGGGGCGAGACCGGGTTCGTTGCGGTCCCAGCCGGTGCGCAGGTTGTCGGTGGAGATGGTGTTCTGATCGGCGGCGACCCGATCGTCTGCCGGGGCGCCGGGGGCCGCCTCGGCGGCGCCGGCAGCCGTGGTGGCGGCGGCCGACGACAACGCGCCGCCGGTGCCGAGGATCAGACACATCGTCAGGATTCTGGCAAGCGTCCTGCGTCTGCCGGTCATCGTCTCCACTCTCGTGTGCGCGCGTGGGGCGAGACCGGAACGTGCCCCGCCGAGGACATGGTGGTGCGAACCTGTCGTACTCGGCGGCGTCCGCGTCACCGAAACGGCATGCTTCACCTGGTCGGGTGGCGGGGGAACCCCCTGGACGGAGGTTCCTGCCCGCTTTCCCGGACCGGGCGGCCGGTTCCGGCCGCGCACGTGCCGCGTACGCGAGCGCACGTGCCGATTGCCGGCCTCTCCGCGGGCTCAGCCCCAGGTGCGGGAGCAGAGCACGAGCCGGTAGCCGTCCGGGTCGGCCACGGTGGCGCCGTACTCGTCCCAGTAGGGGTTGTGGGACGTCACCCGGGTGCCCCCGGCGGCGATCAGACGGTCGATCAGGGCGTCCTCGACCGGCCGGCCGAGATAGACGACGAAGAGGTCGTCGACGGTCGGGGTCGGTACGAGGGGCGGTTCGGCGGCCGGGTCGAGGGTCAGCTCGAAGTGCCAGCCGCCGCCGGCCGGGCCGACCATCAGCAGTTCGTGCTCGCCGGGGGCGGGGGCGTTCTCGCGCCACAGCACGTCGAGACCGAGGCCGTCGACGTAGAACCGCTCGGCGGCGGCGAGGTCCCGGGAGGGACGGGCGACGCGGACGTGGGTGGTGGCGTCGATCACGCGGATCCCTCCGGGGACGCCTCCGCGGACGCCTCCAGGGCGGCGCGCCAGACCGGGCTGTCGACGTAGTGGTTGTCGTACCGCTCGGCGGACGCGGCGATCTCCTTCGGGTCGGCCTCGCCGCGCGTCACGCGGCCGAGCAGGCGCAGGTAGTCGAAACGGCCCATGCCGGGGGTGAAGACGAACAGCACGTCGGCCTCGCGGCCGGGTGCGGCGGCGAAGGCGTGCGGGGTGTGCGGCGGCACGGCGAGGAAGTCGCCGGCGTCGAGGACGGTGATCTCCTCGCCGACGAGCACCTGGAGGGAGCCGCTGATGACGAAGAACAGCTCGGTCGCCCTGGTGTGGAAGTGCGCGGGCGCGCCGACGGCTCCCTTGGCGAAGGTGGAACGGTAGCTGGTGAAACCGTCGGCGGTCTGGTGCGAGTCGGCCAGGAACGTCATGACACTGCTGGGGTCGGCGCAGGTCTCGGCCTCGCTGTGCCGGGTGAGCACGGGGGCGAAGGGAGCGATGGGATCGGTAGTCGCATTTTCAATCACGACGGGAACCTTAGGCTCCCGAAAACCGAGCCCACCATTCCGTTTACGGGGTTCGCCGGTACGGCCGGGTGTTCACGAACCGGAGCCGGGTTCAGGCGGTGTGCACCACCTCGCCGCCGACGACGACCGTCTCGGCGACCGTGCCGGGGATGGCGTCGGGCTCGACGCGCAGGATGTCGCGGGACAGCACGACGAAGTCGGCGAGCTTGCCGACGGTGAGCGAACCCCGTTCGTGCTCCAGGAAGTTGGCGCGGGCGGAGCCCATCGTGTAGCCCTCGACGGCGGTGGTGACGTCGATGGTCTCCTCCGCGGTCCAGGCCGCGCCACCGCCGGGCGGGCGGCGGGTGACCGCGGCGTGGATGCCGATCATGGGGTCCATCTCGGCGACGTTCCAGTCGCTGGACAGCGCGAGCAGGGCCCCGGCGCGGTGCAGACTCCGCAGCGGCCACGCCTTGTGCCAGCGCTCGGGTCCGATGTTCTCGGCCCAGTCCTGGCCGGGACCGGCGATGTCGGGGGCGGCGTGCCGGGGCTGCATGCAGGCGGTGACGCCGAGCGCGGCGAACCGCGGGGTGTCGGCGGGGTCGAGGCATTCGACGTGCACGATCTGGTGGCGGGCGTCGCGCGGGCCGTTGACGGCACGGGCCCGCTCGACGGCGTCCAGGACGGTGCGGATGCCCCGGTCGCCGGTGGCGTGCACGAAGCACTGGAAGCCGCGGGCGTCGAGGCGGGTGAGCAGCTCGGCGAACTCCTCCGGCGGGTAGAAGGTGTCGCCGCGGTGGTGGCCGCAGCCCGCGTACGGTTCGAGGAGGGCGGCGGTGCGGGGTTCGACGACGTCGTCGATGTAGAGCTTGAGCGGGCCGACGCGCAGCCGTTCGTCGGCGAACTCGGCGGCGGCCGCGGCGAATTCGTCCAGGTCGGCGTCGGTGGTGCCGCGCGGGTGGAAGAGCGCGGCGACGATCCGGGAGCGCAGCCGGCCCTCGGCGCGGGCGCGCCGGAAGAGGGCGAGGTCGTCGAGGGAGTTCTGGGGCTCGACGACGGTGGTGATGCCGTAGCCGATGGCGTCGTCGAGGCTCTTGGCGAGCCGCCCGTACTGGCGGTCGGCCGAGGCCCACGGCACGCCGAGCTCGCGCAGCGCGCGGTGGCCCTCGCGGGAGAGGCCCTTGACGGCGAAGTCCTTGACGAAGCCGGTGGGTTCGCCGGTGGCCGGGTCGGTGACGGCGGTGCCGAAGGGCAGGTCGGTGCGGTCCGCGCGGACGTCGAGACGGCGCAGGGCGGCGGTGTTGAGCCAGGCCGTGTGGACGTCGTACGAGAGGACGAGGGCGGGCGTGTCGCCGGTGACCGGGTCCAGGTCGGCGGCGGTGGGCATCCGGCCGCCGGGGATCGCGGAGTAGTCGAACGCCTCGGCCTCGATCCAGCCGGCGCCGGGGTGGGCGGCGCGCCAGGTCTGGATCCGGGCGTGGATCTCGTCGAGGTCGCGGGCGCCCGCGAGCTGGACGCAGGCGTCGTCGGAGCCGAGGCGGACGTGGTTGTGGGCGTCGACGAAGCCGGGCAGGACGAGCCGGCCGCCGGCGTCCAGGACCCGGGTGCCGGGCCCGGCCCAGGCTCCGGCCTCGGCGTCGGAGCCGATCCAGACGATCCGTCCGTCGCGGACGGCGAGCGCCTCGGCCTCGGGCAGGGCCGGGTCGACGGTGTGGATGCGGGCGTGGGTGAGGAGGAGGTCGGCGGGGTGGTTCATGCGGGTCTTTCTCCTGGTGGTGGGGATGTCAGGCGGAGGCGGGCCGGACGGCGCGGCGGGCGAGGGGGACGTACACGGCGGCGGAGACGACGGCGCCGAGGAGGGAGAGGTCGGCGCCGCCGAGCGGGGCGACGAGCGGTCCGGTCCACAGTTCGGAGTCGCAGGTGAGGGCGGCGAAGGCCATCCCGGCGAGCAGGGCGGCGGTGCCCGCCGGGTGCCAGCCGGCCCGGTACCAGTAGGCGCCGTGCCCGTGCGCGTGCAGTGCCGCGGAGTCGTAGCGGCAGCGGCGCAGCACCATGTCGGCCAGGAAGACGCCGCCCCAGGGGGCGAACACGATGATGAGGAGGGAGAGGAAGGAGAGCAGCGAGGTGGTGAAGTCGGCGAGGAACAGGGCGCCGAGGGAACCGGCGGCGGTGACGGCGGCGCTGATCAGGATCGCGCGGGCGCGGCTCCACGGAATGCCGAGGACCTGGAGGTTCAGGCTGGAGGAGTAGAGCGTGATGATCGAGTTGGTGACCGAGCCGCCGAGGACGAGCGCGAGGAACAGCGGCTGGAACCAGCCCGGCAGCAGTCCCTCCGTACCGGCCACGGCGTCGGTCATGTCGGCCTGGGTGGCGGCGGCGACTCCGGCGATGCCGAGGGCCACGGAGGAGACCAGCCCGCCGAGGCCGCCGCTCCAGGTGAGCGCCTGAAGGCCGGTGGTGCGCGGCAGGTAGCGGGTGTAGTCGGCGGGCATCGGCACGTACGAGAAGGGGCCGGCCAGCATCACGACGAGGGCCAGGCTCCAGCCGGAGGCGCCGGGCGCGGCGGCGGGGGCGGTGGTGTCGGCGCCGGGCAGGACGAGGACGATCAGGGCGGCGAAGCCGACGGCGAGGACGTAGGCCATCCAGCGCTCGGCCCACTGGACGGTGGCGTGGCCCCAGAGGGCGACGGCGAAGGTCAGCGCGAGGGTGACGGCGAGGGCGAGGGCGCGCGGCAGGTGGCCGTCGCGCCAGCCGAGGTCGGCGAGGAAGGCTTCGAACGCGAGGGTGCCGACCACGGTGTTGACGATGGTGTAGCCGATGCTGACGACCCAGTTGAGCAGTCCGGCGGGCCAGTTGCCGCGGACGCCGAAGGCGGCGCGGGAGATGACGAGGGTGGCGGTGCCGGTGCGGACGCCGCTGAGTCCGGCGGCGCTGATGACGAAGAAGGAGAGCCCGCCGAGGACGACGACGAGGGTGGCCTGCCAGAAGGACAGGCCGAATGCGACGGCGAGGGCGCCGTTGATGACGTAGGTGAAGGTCAGGTTCGAGCCGAACCAGAGCCAGAAGAGGTCCTTGGCGCCGCCGTGGCGCTCGGCGTCGGGGATGGGGTCGATGCCGTGGCCCTCGACCTGGAAGACCTCGTCGCGGCCCGCCGGGCCGGTGGTGTCCGCTCTGCCCCCTGTACCGGCTGTGCCGGCTGCGTCGGCCGCGTCGGGCGTCGTCTCGTGTCCGGGCATACCGCACCCCTCTCTTCTTGAATGGCGTTCTAATTTCTTGAACGGCATTCAAGATGTGGGAGAGGTTCCGGCCGCGTCAAGACCCCGGCGGAAAGCGGTTAGGGTCGTGCCGTACGGCAGTGGGTGACCAGGAAGGGCACGGCACCGGTGGCAGGGGCAGCGCGGGCGGGACGGCGGCGGGACGGGAGCATCACGCAGGAGCGGATGCTGGAGGAGGCCATGACCGCCATCGCCGAGGACGGCCTGGCGGCACTGACCATGTCCGCCCTCGCCGACCGGCTCGGCACCAGCGGCGGCCATATCCTCTACTACTTCGGCAGCAAGGACCTGCTCCTGCTCGCCGCCCTGCGCTGGAGCGAGGCGGCCCTCGCCGAGGAACGCCGCGCCCTCCTCGCCCGCCGCCTCACCGCGCCCCGCCGCCTCGACCTCTTCATCGAGCTCTACCTCCCGCGCGGCCCCCGCGACCCGCGCTGGACGCTCTGGATCGAACTCTGGGCCCGCATCCCGGCCAACGAGGAACTCCGCACCGCCCAGCGCGAACTCGACCGGGGCTGGCACGAGGACCTGGAACTGCTCCTCGCCAAGGGCGTCACCCAAGGCCGCTTCGCCGCCATGGACGTCACCGCCCGCGCCTCCGAACTCCTCGCGCTCCTTGACGGGTTGAGCACCCGAGTGGTCCTGGGCGAGGAACCGGGCCGGGACCGGCGGCCCGCGCTGGAGGCGGCGAGGGCAGCGGCGGCACTGCTGGTGCCGCGAGTCGACGCGGGCTAGGACTCGCCCGGCCGATCACCGGCGACTCCGCCGCGCCGCCGCCAGGGGAAGGACCCCCGGTGCCGCGTCACCGGCCGGGCGGCAGCAGTGCCTCGGCGGCGGCTGTCGCCACCACCTCGGCGACCGTGGACAGGGCCGGCGAGTCCAGCTTCCACTGCTGCCAGTACAGCGGGATGTCCATGGGCCGTGTCGGGGCCAGTTCCACCAGCCTCCCGGAGCGCAGGAGGGGCTCGGCCTGCGGTTCGGGCACCATGCCCCAGCCGAGGCCGAAGGCCACCGCGTCCCGGAACCCGTCGGACGTGGGCACCAGGTGGCGGATCCGCCCGGCGCCCGAACGGCCCCGGGTGAGAGAACGGACGAAGGCGTCCTGGAGCCCGTCGCGCCGGTCGAAGACCACGGTCGGGGCGTCCCGGAGGTCCTCCGGCAGGGGCCCGGTGAGATGACGGGAGGCGAACTCGGGCGCGGCCACGGCCCGGTAGCGGGCCAGCCCAAGCCGCCGTACCGTGCAGCCGGCCACCGGGTCGGGCGAGGAGGTCACGGCCGCCATCACCCGGCCCTCGCGCAGCAGGGCGGTGGTGTGGGATTCGTCCTCGCGGTAGAGCTCGAAGCAGATCGGCGGGTTCTGCGGCACCCGGGTGAGCGCGGGCAGGAACCAGGTGGCCAGGGAGTCGGCATTGACCGCGATCGGGATCCGGACCGGGCCCTGCTCGGCCGCCAGGCCCAGTTCGGCGCGGGTGTCCCGTTCCAGCCGCGCCAGCTGGCGGGCGAAGCGCACCACCACCTCGCCGGATTCGGTGGGGCGCACCGGTTTGGTGCGCATCAGCAGGACCCGGCCGGTGCGCTGCTCCAGGGCCTTGACGCGCTGGCTGACGGCGGAGGGGGTCACGTGCAGGGCGGCGGCCGCGGCCTCGAAGGTGCCTTCGTCGACCACCGCGAGCAGCGTCCGCACCTGGTCCAGGGGAAGCTCGTCCATAAGTACGGCTAAGGGTACCTAAGAATCTTTAGCTGTACTCATCAGTGCCCTCGTCCTTACGGTCGGGGCCATGACCAGCAGCATCCTCGCCGCCGCACTCGCCGGATTCGGAACCGGACTCTCCCTCATCGTGGCCATCGGTGCCCAGAACGCGTTCGTCCTGCGCCAGGGCGCCCGCCGCCACGCCGTCCTCGCGGTGGTCGCGATCTGCGCCGTGTCGGACGCGGTGCTCATCGCGCTCGGCGTGGCGGGGGTGGGCGCGGTGGTCACGGCGTGGCCGGCGGCACTGACCGCGGTCGGCCTGCTGGGCGGGACGTTCCTGCTCGGCTACGGCTTCCTCGCGGCCCGGCGCGTGCTGCGCCCCGATCCGTCCGCCGCCCTGACCGCGGGCGGACCGGACGCCGGCTCGGCCCGCCGGGCGGTCCTGACCTGCCTGGCCATGACGTGGCTGAACCCGCATGTGTATCTGGACACCGTGCTGCTGCTGGGCTCCCTCGCCTCCGACCGCGGCGACCTGCGCTGGGCCTTCGGCGTGGGCGCGGCCCTGGCCAGCCTGAGCTGGTTCTTCGCACTGGGCTTCGGCGCCCGGCTGCTGAGCGGCATCCTGTCCCGGCCGAAGGCCTGGCGCGTACTGGACGGGCTGGTTGCGGCGACCATGCTGGCCATGGGCGGAATGCTGGTCGCCGGTGCCTAGGCGCCGGCGTCGCCCGGCGAGGGCTCCCACGGCTGCGGCCGCACCGGGGTGAACGGCCAGTCGGCGGACTCGGGATGACGGCTCACCTGTTCCGCGTGCCACAGGATCTGCTCGGTGTGCAGGGCGGGCCGGGAGAGCCGGGCCAGCGGCGCGTGGCGGGCGGCGATCTCCTCGGCCAGCAGCAGCGCCGCCTCGGCGTCCGAGCCGGGGTCGCCGGGGCGGGCGTGCGGGACGCCGTACCAGGCGGCGACGGAGCGGAGGGAACGGCTGCCGGTGCGGTAGCGGTCCGCGTGACGGTCCAGGACGAGGGGGTCGCAGATCGGGGCGACGCCGGCGGGGAGGCGGGTGGTGAGCGGGGCGAGGTCGTGGCGGAGGAGCTCGGCGTGGAGGGTGGAGAGGACGTGGGGGGCGTACCAGACGACGAGCAGTTGACCGGCTGCGAGATGGGCGGCGACGAGGGTGGCGAGTTCGTCGAGGGCGGCGGTTGGATCCTGGATTTCGGATGCGATGTCTGAGGCCCTGGATCCAATATCCGGGAGATCGGATCCACGGTCCGGGGCGTCGGCTCCTGGATCCTGAAGGTTGGGTCCTTGATCCAGGACGTTGGCTCCCAGACCGTGGAGGTTGGATCCAGGATTCGAAGGCTGGATCTCGGATCCAACATCCAGGACCCAATCGCGAGCCGTGCCGTCGCTGCCGCGCAGCGCCGCGGACCGGATCCGGTCGACAGCCGGACGATGGCCGGTGGATCCGATATCCAACGAGAGCAACGGGCGCCGGTGCCAGCCCGGATGGTCACCGCGAGGTGGCGGACCCGGCTCGGGGGCGTGATCCGCGTGGTAGACCTCCCACCCCTTGGAGCCGTGCCGCAGCAGCCCGGTGCCCGCGGGGACCGGGCCGCCGCAGTGGGCGCAGGAGGCGTCGTAGTCGTTGACGCGCTCCGGCGCGGTCATGAGCTGCCCGCTCCGTCGCGGTACGCCTCCAGGAGCCGGAGCCATGCCTCGCTCAGGGTGGGGTAGGCGGGAACGGCATGCCAGAGGCGGGAGATGGGAACCTCGCCGGCGACGGCGACGGTGGCGGAGTGGAGGAGTTCGCCGATGCCGGGGCCGACGAAGGTGGCGCCGAGGACGGTCTCGCGGTCCGGGTCGACGACCAGGCGGGCGTGGCCGCGGTAGCCACTGGCGTAGAGGCCCGCACCGGCGACTGAGGTCAGGTCGAGGTCGACGGCCCGGGCCGGGTGGCCGGCGTCACGGGCGGCGGCGAGGGTGAGTCCGACGGAAGCGGCTTCGGGGTCGGTGAAGACGACCTGGGGCACGGCGGCGTGGTCGGCGGTCGCACTGTGCGGGCCCCAGGGGGCGGGGTCCGCGGCGCCCTTGGCGCGGGCGGCGATGACGGCACCGGCGATCCGGGCCTGGTACTTGCCCTGGTGGGTCAGCAGCGCGCGGTGGTTGACGTCGCCGACGGCGTACAGCCAGTCGGATCCGGCCACCCGCATGCTGTCGTCGACGTCGAGCCAGGAGCCGGGCTCCAGGCCGACCGTGTCCAGGCCGATGTCCTCGGTGCGCGGCCTGCGGCCGGTCGCGAACAGCACCTCGTCGCCCTCGACGTGGTCGCCGTCCGCCAGGACGACGGTGACCGGGCCGGTGCTGCCGTCCCGTACCACCGCGGTGACGGAGACGCCCGTGCGGACCTCGCCGCCGCGTTCGGTGAGGGCGGCGGCGACGTGCTCGCCGGCGAACGGCTCCATCCGGGCCAGCAGTCCCCCGCCCCGTACGAGCACGGTGACGTGCGAGCCCAGGGCCTGCCAGGCCGTCGCCATCTCGGCCGCGACCACTCCCCCGCCGACGACGACGAGCCGGTCCGGCACCTGGCTGGAACTGGTCGCCTCGCGACTGGTCCAGGGCCGGGCGCCGGTGAGGCCGGGCAGCTCGGGCAGGACCGCGCGGCTTCCGGTGCAGACGGCGACGGCGTGCCGTGCGGTCAGCTCGTGACGGTCGCCCTCGGGTGCCTGCACGACGACGCGGCGGGGGCCGTCCAGCCGGCCGTGGCCGCGGTAGAGGTCGGCGCCGGTCGACCGCACCCAGTCGACCTGGCCGTCGTCCTGCCAGTTCCCGACGACGGAATCGCGGTGGGCGAAGACCTCGTGGGCGTCGAGCGGTCCGAAGGCGTGGCCGCGCAGCCCGGGCACCTTACGGGCCTCGGAGCGGGCGATGGCGGGCCGGAGCAGCGCCTTGCTGGGCATGCAGGCCCAGTACGAGCACTCGCCGCCGAGCAGTTCGGCCTCCACCACCGCGCAGCTGAGCCCGGCCGCCCGGACCCGGTCCACCACGTTCTCCCCGACCGGCCCCGCGCCCAGGACCACTACGTCGTACTCGAGTGTCATGGGTTCCAGTCTGGGGGCCGCGGCCTGGAATAGCGCGGCTCGATACGCCGTTGTGCGTGGCGGGTCCCGAGGGGACCGTGAGGAAACCGCCAGGAGACCGCCCCGGAGAGGCAGGAAGCATGAGCACCGTAGAGCTCACCAAGGACAACTTCGACCAGATCGTCAGCGACAACGACTTCGTTCTGATCGACTTCTGGGCTTCCTGGTGCGGTCCGTGCCGTCAGTTCGGTCCTGTCTTCGAGGCCGCGTCCGAGCGCCACGAGGACCTGGTCTTCGCCAAGGTGGACACCGAGGCGCAGCAGGAGCTGGCGGCGGCGTTCGAGATCCGCTCGATCCCGACCCTGATGATCGTCCGCGACAAGGTCGCCATCTTCGCCCAGCCCGGCGCGCTGCCCGAGGCGGCCCTCGAGGACGTCATCGGCCAGGCCCGCAAGCTGGACATGGACGAGGTGCGCAAGTCCATCGCCGAGGCCCAGAAGCAGTAACGGGAGCGGTCACAGCAGCAGTTTCGGGAGCGGTCACAGGCTCAGAGGCAGGGCCGCGGTCCGGCGGGAGAGGGTTCCGGGTGTCCCCGGAGCCCTCTCCGGCGTACGCGGGGTGTCAGCGCTCCAGGACCAGCGCGAGTCCCTGGCCCACGCCGATGCACAGCGCGGCGAGGCCCGTGCCGGAGCCGGCCGCGGCGAGCTGGTGGGCGACCGCGCCGGCCAGGCGGGCGCCGGAGGCGCCGAGGGGGTGGCCGACGGCGATGGCGCCGCCGCGCGGGTTGACCACGGCGGGGTCCAGTTCCGGCCACTCGGCGAGACAGCCGAGGGACTGCGCGGCGAAGGCCTCGTTCAGCTCGAAGGTGGTCAGATCGGCGAAGTCGCGGCCGGCCTTGTCCAGTGCCCGGCGCACGGCCTCCACCGGGCCGAGCCCGAAGAGCTGCGGCTCGATGCCGGTGACGGCGGAGGCACGGATCCGGGCGAGCGGCTCGCGCCCGGTCTCGCGCAGGCCCGCCTCGTCGACGAGCAGGAGGGCCGCGGCGCCGTCGTTGAGCGGGGAGGCGTTGCCGGCCGTGACGGTGCCTCCGTCACGGCGGAAGGAGGGCTTCAGCTTGGCCAGGGCCTCCATGGAGGTGCTGTCGCGGATGCACTCGTCCCGTGCCAGGTCGACGCCCTCGTAGGGGACGACCTCACCGTCGTACAGCCCCTTGGCCCATGCCTCGGCGGCCTTCTGGTGGCTCGCGAGGGCGAAGGCGTCCTGCTGCTCGCGGCTGATCGCGTGCTTGTCGGCGATCAGTTCCGCGCCCTCGCCGAGGGCGACGGTCCACTCGGCGGGCATGCGCGGGTTGGTCATCCGCCAGCCGAGCGTGGTGGAGTGCAGCTGCTGGTGGCCGGCCGGGAAGGCGCGCTCCGGCTTCTGCAGCACCCAGGGGGCGCGGGACATCGACTCGACGCCGCCCGCGATGGCCACGGACGCGTCGCCGAGGGCGACGGCGCGGGCGGCCTGGATGACGGCCTCGAGGCCGGAGCCGCAGAGCCGGTTGACGGTGACGCCGGGCACGGAGACGGGCAGCCCGGCGAGCAGCACGGCCATGCGGGCCACGTCACGGTTGTCCTCGCCGGCGCCGTTGGCGTCGCCGAAGAACACGTCGTCGACACGGGCCGGGTCGAGGGCGGGGCTGCGGTCGACGAGGGCGCGGACGACATGTGCGGCCAGGTCGTCGGGGCGGACGGAGGAGAGCGCGCCACCGAACTTTCCGATCGGGGTGCGGACGGCGTCGACGATGTAGACGTCGCGGATGCTCATCGGTTCTCTCCCACGTGACCTGCGCCTTGGACGGACGGTTCGGGAGCGTCGTTCGCCTGGTGAAACAATCTTCGCTCCCGTCGGGCCCGAGTCTCCGCCCGACCGTCCGTTCTGTCAACGCCCCTTCGGGCCGCCGCGAGCGGTTTCCGGCCCTCTGATCAGCGCGGTCAGGCCGTAGTCGAGTTCCCGGCCGTCGACGAGCAGCTTCTCCACCGTCCGCGTCTCGGGGTCGATCTCGGCGACCAGGCCGTGACCCTCGTAGATCGGATAGCCGGACTCGCCGATGCGTCCGCTCGCCTCGACGACCGCCGAGCGGACGGCGCTGTTCTCCACGGAGTCCCCGCCCCGGTCCTCCACGTGCTCGGGCACCAGCAGGATCTCGAAGCGCTGCGGGCGCCCGCCCTTCGGCTGTGGCCTCTTGGCGTGTGTGCTCATGGACCGACGCTAAGCCGGTGGGGCCGTCGGCGCTCAGCTGGACTCGCGGTGCACCACCCGAGAGTCGAGGAGCTCGTGCCGTTCGGGCGCGGCGTCGGGGTCGCGGACCGCGCGGTCGACCAGCTGGGCGAGCTCCCGCACGCCGACCATGTCCACGTGCACCGTGCTCAGCCGGGGCCGCAGCAGCCGGCCGAGCACCAGGTCGTCCGCGCCGACCACGGCGGTCTCCTCGGGGATCGCGATCCCGGCGTCCTGGAGGGCCCGCATGAGCAGCATCGCGTACTCGTCGTTGTACGCGAAGACGGCGTCCAGGCCCAGCTCGCGCCAGCGGCCGGCGAGCGCGTTCGCCGGCTCCTCCTCGTACCGCAGCGGCAGCGGCACGACGGCGGCGCCGGCTTCCTCGGCGGCGGCGCGTACGCCCTCCAGGCGCGGGACGGAGAACATCTCCAGGCCGGGCTCCTCGGGCATCACCACGCCGATGGTCCGCCGGCCGCGCTCGACGAGGTGGGCCCCGGCGACGCGGCCGACCCGGGTCTGGTCCATGACGAGGGCGTGGGTGCCCTCGATCCGCTGCGGGCCGAGCGAGATGACCGCCCTGGCGCCGGCCCGCTTGAGCAGTTCGACACCGGCGGCGGTCAGCTCCAGCTGCCCGAGCGAGATCACCGCGACCGGGCGCAGCTCGGCCCAGGCGCGGGCGGCCTCGTCGGGGTCGAGGCCGACGCTGCCGTGCTGCACCACGGTGTAGTCGAGCCGGCGCAGGGCCCACTGGAGCTCGTTGAGGAAGCGGCTGTAGAGGGGGCCGACCGGCACATGGGCGGTGGGCAGCAGGACGGTCCGGCTGTGGCCGGCGCGCAGGCTGCGGGCGGCCGCGTGCGGGACGTAGCCGAGCTCTTCGGCGGCCTCCCGGACGCGGCGGCGGGTGGGCTCGCTGATGCGTACGGCCGCGGTGTTGTTCAGGACGTAGCTCACGGTGGCCCTGGAGACCCCCGCGAGCCGCGCCACATCGGCGCTGGTGGGGACGGAGCGTCCGGCGGACGCCTTGGGTGACTGACTCATCGATTCGGCATCTTTCCAGAACGATCCGGCGCAGGGTCTGGCGGATGGCCGGAATCGAGTGCTACACAAGGTTTACACGCGTCACTGACACGTGTCACCACGCCGTCACCACGTGCATCGACGACCCGTGGACCACCACCCGCACCACCTCTCGTTCATTTCCGCCTCCCGCCCCGCATCGGGCGATCACCCCAGGAGGGCACCGTGGCCCTTTCCTCCCCCGGCACGTCCCCCGGCGCCGCTCCCGGCGCCGCCGCCGACGCCGGCCCCGCCTCCGCTGCCGGACCGCGGCCGACGCGCGGGCTGCTGCCGCTGCTGCTCGCCGGCAACACGGCGATGTACGCGCTCTACATCGGCGTGCCCGGCATGCTCCTCGCGCTCCAGATCGAGGACATCGCGCCGGCCGACAAGGTGGCCAACTTCGGTCTGGTCTCGGGTGTCTCCGCGATCTTCGCGACCGTCTTCAATCCGGTGGCCGGCGCGCTCTCCGACCGCTCGGGGCGCCGCAACCCGTGGATCCTCGCGGGCGGGCTGCTCGCCCTGCCGGTGATGCTGCTGCTCGGCAGCGTGCACACGATCCTGCTGGTGATGATCGCCTGGTGTCTCGGGCAGGCCGTGATGAACATCTACCAGGCGGCCCTCACCTCCGTGGTGCCCGACCGGGTGCCGCTCACCTCGCGCGGCAAGGCGTCCGCCGCCGTGGGCCTCGGCCTGCCGATCGGCTCGACCATCGGCGCGCTCGTCGGCGCGGCCTTCTCCGAGCACTACCGCACCGGCTACCTGGTCTTCGGCGCGATCGTCGCCGCGACCGCCGTCCTGTTCACGTCCTGCGCCCGCGAGGAGCGGATGCCGGCCAGGGCGCCGATGCCGGTGAAGGCGCAGCTCGCGGCCTTCGGCGGCGCGCTGAAGGCCCATGACTTCCGCTGGGCGTTCATCGGCCGCGCGCTGCTGATCCTCGGCTACTTCGCGGTGGCCGGCTTCCAGCTCTACATCCTCAAGGACCACACCGACCTGCCCGCCGGGATGACCGCCGAGGCGGCCGTGGCCGTTCTGACGCCGCTCAACTCGGTGGCGATGGTGGTCTCCACGGTGCTCGGCGGCTGGCTCTCCGACCGCTTCGACCGGCGCAAGCTGTTCGTCGGCGCCTCGGCCGCACTCGCGGCCGTCGCCCTCGTCATCCCGGCCGTCTCGACGAGCTGGGCCGCGATGCTCGCCTTCTCCGTCGTCAACGGCCTCGGTTTCGGCTGCTACATGGCAGTGGACACCGCCCTGGTGACGATGGTGCTGCCGAGGGCGGAGGACGCGGCCCGGGACATGGGCGTGCTGAACGTCGCCAACGCCGGCCCGCAGATCGTGGCGCCGTTCGTCGCCTCGCTGATCGTCTCGCTCAGCGGCGGCTACACGGCACTGTTCCTCGTCGCCGCCGTGCTCTCGGTGCTCGGCGCGCTCGCGGTGCGCCCGATCCGCGGCGTGCGCTGAGCTGGTCCGCGAGCCGGCCCAAGAGCTCCCCCGCGAGACCCCGGAGCAGCGGGTTCTGACGTACCGTGTGGTCATGGACGACGCTTCGATGGTGGGCCTGCTCGGCCGGGTGACCGGCACCGTCGGACCCGGCCTCGTGGGCGAGGTGATCGTCCGGATCCGCGGCGGCGCCGAGCACTTCCTCGCGTACCCGGCCTCGGGCGGCGACCGGATCGAGGTCGGCACGGTCGTCATGGTCGTGGAACATCTCCCTCCACGCACCGTGTATGTCACAGCCGCGTACGACAGTTGACCGATCCATTGATCGCCGGGCGCCCCGGGCGCACACTCCCTTCACCGGAACCGCACGGGTCCGGTGAAGGGGGACCTTGCCCATGAGCCTCGGGATCCTGGCGGGCGCCGTCGCAGGCGCCGTCGTCGTTCTGATCGCTCTTTTCAAACTGATGTGGCGCGTCGCCGAGCCCAACGAGGCGCTGGTCATCTCGGGTTCGAACCACAAGACGGAGGGCCTCGGCGAAGGCATGGGCTTCCGGATCGTCACCGGACGGGGCACGCTCGTGATCCCCGGCGTCCAGGCGGTGCGGAAGCTGTCACTCGACCTCAACGAGACCCAGCTGTCCGTGGACTGCGTCACGCACCAGGGCATTCCGCTGAAGGTGCGGGGTGTCGTGATCTTCAAGGTCGGCGACGACTTCGTGTCGATCGCCAACGCCGCCCGCCGCTTCCTCGATCAGCAGAAGCTGATGTCGGAGCGGGTGCACATCGTCTTCGCCGGTCATCTCCGCTCCATCGTGGGCGGGTTGACGGTGGAGGACATGATCCGTGACCGGGAGAAGCTGACCGGGCAGGCCCGGCAGGCCTGTGGCACGGAGATGGAGAAGCTGGGTCTGATCGTGGACTCGCTGCAGATCCACGAGATCGAGGACCCCACCGGCTACATCAAGAACCTGGCCGCGCCGCACGCGGCGGCCGTCCAGCGCGATGCCCGTATCGCGCAGGCGGAAGCCAATCGGCGGGCGACCGAGGCGGAGCAGATGGCCGCGGCGCGCATGTCTGAGGCGACCAGGGACAGCGAGATCCTCCAGGCCGGCTACCAGGCCGAGCGGGACCAGGCGGCGGCGAAGGCCCGGCAGGCGGGTCCGCTGGCCGACGCCGCGGCCCGCCAGGAGGTGGTGGTCGAGGAGACCCGGGTCGCCAAGCTGGAGGCCGACCGCAGGGAGCAGCAGCTCCAGGCGGACGTCCGCAAGCCGGCCGACGCGCGCGCGTACGAGCAGCGGACGCTGGCGGCGGCCGAGCGCGACGCCCGGATCCTGGCCGCCGAGGCCGAGGCCAAGCAGACCGAACTGGCGAGTGCGGCGACCGCGACGGCCACCCGGGTGACGGGTGAGGCGGAGGCGGCCGCGGCGCACGCCAGGGGTCTGGCGGTCGCGGAGGCGACGCGGGCGAAGGGTCTCGCCGAGGCCGAGGCCATCAAGGCGCGGGCCGCTGCCCTCGCCGAGAACCAGGAGGCCGTGGTCGCGCAGCAGCTGGCCGAGAAGTGGCCGGAGATCGTCGAGGCCGGTGCGTCGGCGTTCGGCAACGTCGACCAGATGGTGCTGCTCAACGGCGCCGACGGGATGGCGGAGATGTTCGCCAAGGCGCTCACGATGGGCGGTGCGGGTCTCGGGCTGGCCCGTCAGCTGCTCGGCAACATGAAGCCGGACGCGAACGCGGCCCCCGCTGCGGCGGTGCCCGCGCCGCGTACGGAGGAGATCACGGTCGGCGACGACACGTGACCGGGCGCCTGACCGGGTGAACGAAGGGGCCGGGCGCGGAAAGTCGCGCCCGGCCCCTTTCTCGTACGGTGGGTTCGTACGTCAGCAGCTCTCGTCCTGCTTCACCGCGCCGAGGACGATCCTCTTCCCCGGCTCGATGCGGGCCCCGGGGGCGGGATCCTGGGTGCAGATCTTCCAGTCGGTGGCGTTCATGGGGACCTGCCGCCCCTGGCCGGAGACGTCCTCGACCTGCATCCCGCCGGTCAGCTGGCCCATGGCTCGTTCGACGCTGCCGCCTCTGAGGTCGGCCATGAACTCTCCGTCGCCCTGCGCCATGTTCCCGGGAGCGGTCGGCGCCGAGGTGGCCGGTTCCGGTGTCGCGTCGGTGTCGGACGTGGACGCGGTGCACGCGGTGAGTCCGGCGAGCACGGCGGCGGACAGGACGGCGACGCCGGCCGTGCGACGGATGGTACGCATGTTCCCCCCAGGGACGAGCGTGAACGGAGGTACATCATCCACACCTCGCCCCTTCGGCGGTCAACCGCCCCCGTCCCGTGACTCAGTTGTGCCCGAACTTCCGTTCCCTGCGGTGCGACGGTACGTCCAGGGTCGGGCGCGGTGCCTCGGACCTGACGGGCTCGTGCGGGGTCTCCTTGGCGGCGGGGGCCGTCCGGTGTTCATGGCCGCCGGTGCGGGCACCCTTGTTGACCCGGGTCTGTTTCTTGCCCACGATCGTGCCTCCCGTTCCTGGCTGGATCTCGTTCCAGACTCGCACGGGGGTACGAGAGCCGCATGTCAGCCCAGGACGCGCTGGAAGGCCCCGAGGGTGGCCCGGTCGCGGGTCCGGTCCAGCACGCCGAAGACGATCTCGTCGAAGTGGCGGGCGAACCGTCCGCCGCCGGTGAGCAGCGCCTTGAAGACGCCCGCGACCACGGCCGGGTCGTTGCGGAAGACCCCGCAGCCCCAGGCGCCGAGCACGAGCCGGCGGTAGCCGTGCGCGGCGGCGGTCTCCAGGACCCGTTCGGCGCGGGTGGCGAGGGCGGCCGGGACGCGGTCGGCGAGCTCGGGGGTGCGGCGCTGGATCACCCCGGCGTTGGGGGCGGGTGAGGTGAGGAAGCCGACCGTGAAGGGTTCGTCGAGCAGTCGTCCGCCGTCGTTGCGGAAGACGGGCACGTCGGGCGAGTGGATGACCCGATCGGTGTAGAAGGGGTCTCTTTCGGCGCGGTGGTGCTCGTAGTACTCGGGCGCGCGCAGCAGCGTGGCGTACAGGGCGGAGCAGCGGCACAGGGCCTCCTCCTGCGCCTGGGCGCCGTTGAGGTAGCCGCCGCCCGGGTTGCGGGCGGAGGCGAAGTTGAGGACGGCGACGGGGGCGCCCGGCTGCTCGCGGGTCATGCGGCGGGCGGCGGCGAGGCTGCTCTCGCCGGTGACCTGGAGGGTGGTCGTGCGGTCGGTGTCGGGCGTGACGGCGACCGGTCCTGGGCCGTGCAGTGCGGTCCCGGCCAGGGCCGCGGTCAGCTGCCCGGCGAGGTCGACGGTCCGGCCGTCGGGGGTGGTGTAGCGGCCCGCCGCCACGATCTCCTCGGTCTCGCGGGCCAGGGCCCGCAGTCGTGCGCTCATGTCCCGAAAGCATGATCGACCCGCGGCCGGGGCGGCAAAGGATTTTCCCTTTCGCGGCGGGCCCTGATCCGCCGGACGGGCCCCGGCGGTGCCCGGCGGTGGCCCGTGAGGCGCTCTTGCACGCCCGGGAGTCGTGGCTTTAGGTGGAATCAGCGCTTTCCCAGGAGGTGAAGCGATGACGACACCGTCGTCGAGCGGCATACCCCGGGGCGGTCCTCCGCTGTCCGAGAGCGAGGCCGAGGCCCTGTTGCGGGGCATCTGTTTCAAGACGGGGCCGCCGCGCACGGTCGGGGCCGAGCTGGAGTGGCTCGTCCACGAACTGCGTGATCCCCGTCTTCCCGTTGCGCCGGCCCGGCTGGCCGCGGCGATCGACACCGTACGGGCGCTGCCGCTGGTGGCGGCGCTCACCTTCGAACCCGGCGGGCAGCTGGAGCTCAGCTCGCGGCCCGCCGCCTCCCTCATGGAGTGCCTGGACTCGCTCGCCGCCGATCTGCGGGCGGTGCGGGAGGCGCTCGCTCCCCTCGGACTCGGCCTCAGCGGTTACGGGGTCGACCCGTGGCACGCGCCCCGCGCGCGGGTGCTGCACGAACCGCGCTACGACGCCATGGAGCTCGTCCTCGGCCGGACGGGTCCGGCCGGGCGGGCCATGATGTGCGAGTCGGCGTCCGTGCAGGTCTGTCTCGACGCCGGGCTGGACGACTCCGGGCCGCTGGGCTACCGGCGGCGCTGGCGGCTCGCGCATCTGCTGGGCGCGGTGCTGGTGGCGGCGTTCGCCAACTCGCCGGTGCACGGCGGGCGGCGGACCGGCTGGCGGTCGACCCGGCAGGCGCTGTGGACGGAGCTCGATCCGTCGCGGGCGCTGGCCCCGTCGGCGGACGGCGAGCCCCGTGCCGAGTGGGCGGCGCACGTCCTGGACACGCCGGTGATGTGCGTACGGACCGAGAGCGGGCCGTGGGCGGTGCCGGAGGGGCTGACCTTCCGGCAGTGGCTGCGCACGGGCGCGCCGCGCCGCGCCGACACGGACGACCTGCGTTACCACCTGACGACTCTCTTCCCGCCGGTGCGGCCGCGCGGGCACATGGAGCTGCGCATGATCGACGCCCAGTCCGGCCGGGACGGCTGGATGGTGCCGGTGGCCGTGACCACGGCACTCTTCGAGGACCCGGTGGCTGCCGAGGCGGCCGAGCGGGCGGTGGCGCCGCTGGCTGCGCTCGCCGGGCCCGGTCCGGCGCCGCGCAATCCGCTGTGGCGGGCGGCGGCCCGGGACGGCCTCACGGATCCGGCGCTGCGCACCGCCGCGCGTTCGGTGTTCGCCGCCGCCCTGGAGGCGCTGCCCCGGATCGGGGCGACCGCCGAGGTGACGGGCGGGGTGGCCGCCTTCCACGAACGGTACGTACTGCGGGGCGCGTGCCCGGCCGACGAGCTGCAGGAGGTGGCGTCATGACCGCGCCGGCCGAACGGGATGTGAAGCAGCGGGCGGTGGTGGCGCTGACGAGGGCGCGGGAGCGCACCGCGCTGCTCACCTCGTGCGTGGACGACGGTGAACTGACCGCGCAGCACTCGCCGCTGATGTCGCCGCTGGTGTGGGACCTGGCGCACATCGGCAACCAGGAGGAGCAGTGGCTGTGGCGGGCCGTCGGCGGACGGGAAGCGCTGCGGCCCGAGATCGACCCGCTGTACGACGCCTTCCAGCACCCGCGCGCGTCGCGGCCGTCGCTGCCGCTGCTCGCGCCCGCCGAGGCGCGGGCGTACGCGGCGGACGTACGCGGCCGGATTCTGGACGTCCTCGACGGCGCCCGGTTCGACGGGGCCGGGCCGCTGGTCGAGGCGGCGTTCGCCTTCGGGATGATCGCGCAGCACGAACAGCAGCACGACGAGACCATGCTGATCACACATCAGCTGCGGACGGGGCCCGCGGCCCTGTCCGCCCCTCCCCCGCCGGTGAAGGAGTCCGGCGGCCCGCTGGAGCACGAAGTCCTGGTGCCGGGCGGCCCTTTCATCATGGGCACGTCCGACGAGCCGTGGGCGCTCGACAACGAGCGCCCCGCGCACACCCGGATCGTCCCGTCGTTCTTCATCGACACCGTGCCCGTCACCAACGGCTCCTATCTGGCCTTCATGGCCGACGGCGGCTACCGCGACGAGCGGTGGTGGCAGCCGGAGGGCTGGGCGCAGATCCGTGAACATGCCATCGAGGCACCGCTGTTCTGGCGGCACGAGGGCGGGCAGTGGCTGCGTCGCCGGTTCGGGGCGACCGAGCCGGTGGCCGAGGACGAGCCGGTGCTGCACGTGAGCTGGTACGAGGCGGACGCCTACGCGCGCTGGGCCGGGCGCCGGCTGCCCACCGAGGCCGAGTGGGAGAAGGCCGCCCGGCACGACCCGGCGACCGGCCGCTCGCGCCGCTACCCGTGGGGCGACGCCGACCCCGAGCCCGTACACGCCAACCTGGGGCAGCGGCACCTGGGGCCCGCGGCCGCCGGGAGCTGTCCCGAGGGCGCGTCCCCGCTCGGGGTGCGGCAGCTGATCGGTGACGTGTGGGAGTGGACGGCCAGCGACTTCCTGCCGTATCCGGGCTTCCGGGCCTTCCCGTACAAGGAGTACTCGGAGGTGTTCTTCGGGCCCGCCCACAAGGTGCTGCGCGGCGGCTCCTTCGCCGTCGACCCGGTGGCCTGCCGGGGCACCTTCCGCAACTGGGACCTGCCGGTGCGGCGCCAGATCTTCTCCGGCTTCCGCACCGCCCGGAACGCGGAGCCCGCCTGATGTGCCGTCATCTGGCCTTCCTCGGTGCCCCTTTGGCACTCGGAGAGCTGCTCCTTCGTCCCCCGCACTCCCTGGAGCGGCAGTCCTGGGAGCCGAAGACGCAGCGCAGCGGAGTGGTCAACGCGGACGGTTTCGGGGTCGGCTGGTACGCGGAGGGCGATCCGGTGCCCGCCCGCTACCGGCGGGCCACGCCGATCTGGGGCGACCCGGGCTTCGCCGATCTGGCCCGGGTGGTACGGACCGGGGCGCTGCTCGCCGCCGTGCGCGGGGCCACCGTGCCGGGCCCGGACGGGGAGGCGGCGGCGGCGCCGTTCGCGTCCGACCGGTGGCTGTTCAGCCACAACGGGGCCATACCGGGCTGGCCGGACGTGCTGGCCCCGGTGGCGGCGACCCTGCCGGCCCCGGCGCTGCTCGCCCTGGAGGCGCGCACGGACTCGGCCCTGATCTGGGCGCTCGCGCTGCACCGGCTGCGCGCCGGGGAGCCGCCCGGGCGGGCGCTCGCCGGAACCGTACGGGAGGTGGCGGAGGCCGCCCCCGGCGCCCGGCTCAATCTGCTGCTGACCGACGGGGCGACGATCGCGGCGACCACGTGGGGGGATTCGCTCTGCTACCTCACCGGGCCCGACCGGACGGTCGTGGCCTCCGAACCGTACGACGACGATCCGCGCTGGACGGCGGTGCCGGACCGCACGGTCCTCACCGCCGCCCGCACCGGCGTCGTCCTCAGCCCCATCGAGGAGCCCTCCCCGTGAGCCCCTTCCAGCTGACCCGCACCCTCCCCGAGGACGCCACGGACGCCGCGCTGCGCGCCGACGTGCTCCACGGCCTGACCCGCACCCCGAAGGAGCTGCCGCCCAAGTGGTTCTACGACGCGCACGGCAGCGACCTGTTCGAGGAGATCACCCGGCTGCCCGAGTACTACCCGACGCGCGCCGAGCGCGAGATCCTCATCGCCCGGTCCCCGGAGATCGCCGCGGCGACCGGGGCGCGGGCCCTGGTGGAGCTGGGCTCCGGGTCCTCGGAGAAGACCCGGTACCTGATCGACGCCCTGCTGCCGGAGCTGGTCGCCTACGTACCGGTGGACGTGAGCGAGGCGGCGCTGAAGGGCGCGGGCGCGGTGCTGCTCGCGGACCTGCCGGAACTCACCGTGCACGCCCTGGTGGCCGACTTCACCCACGGTCTGGATCTGCCCGCGACGCCGGGGCCGCGGCTCGTGGCGTTCCTGGGCGGCACGATCGGCAATCTGCTGCCGGACGAGCGGCAGCGGTTCCTGCGGGCGGTACGGGGGATGCTGACGCCGGGTGACGCGCTGCTGCTCGGCACGGACCTGGTGAAGGACGAGGCGACACTGGTCGCGGCCTACGACGACGCGGCCGGAGTGACGGCGGCGTTCAACAAGAACGTGCTCGCCGTCATCGACCGGGAGCTCGGGGCGGACGCCCGCCCGGAGGACTTCGACCATGTGGCGCTCTGGGACCGTGAGCGGGAGTGGATCGAGATGCGGCTGCGGGCGCGGCACGCGCTCGTGGTGAAGATCCCGGAGCTGGATCTGGTGGTGCCGTTCGAGGCGGGTGAGGAGCTGCGGACGGAGATCTCGGCGAAGTTCCGTCAGGAGGGGGTGCGGGCGGAACTGGCGGAGGCGGGACTGACGCTGTCGCGCTGGTGGACGGACGAGGCGGGGCGGTTCGCGCTCTCTCTGGCGACGGTGGGCTGAGCGGGGACGGCGGGGAGGGCGGCCCCGGAGCGCGGATCCTGGATATCGGAGGTCGGCTCCGGGATATCGGAGGTCGGATCCAGGGCGACGGCCGTGTGGGCCGCGCGGGCGAGGGTGCGGCGGTCGGGAGACCGGATGCCGGATCCCGGATATCGGGTGCTGGACATCGGATATTGGGTGCTGGAGCCCGGATGTTGGGTGCTGGAGCCCGGATGTTGGGTGCTGGATATCGGATCCAATATCCGTATCTCCGCGACCAGCCGCCGCGCCGTCGCGATCCGCCACAGCGAGGCCCCCAGGGTGTCGTCGCCCACGTACGCGGCGGCCCCCACGGGTGTGTAGTCGATCCGTACGGGCTGGATATCGGATCCGGTATCCACCGCGGCCTGGAACGCGGCCGGGCGGAACACCCCTCGCGCCCGCCCGCACCAGGTCGAGCCCTCCGGGAAGACGATCACCCGGCCGCCGCCGGCGAGGACACAGGCCATCGCGCCGACCGTGCCGGGCAGGCTCCTGAGCCGGTCACGGTCGATGAACAGGGTCCCGCCGAGCGCGGCGAGCGGTCCGAGCACGGGCCAGCCGCGCACTTCGCGCTTGGCCAGCATCCGGCCGGGGAGCACGGCGGCGATCAGCGGGATGTCCAGCCAGGAGATGTGGTTCGCGACGACCAGCAGCGGCCCGGAGCGGGGCACGGCCCGGCCGGTGACCCGGATCCGTACGCCGAAGGCCCACAGCACGCTCCGGCACCAGCACCGGACGAGGAGCCGGCGCCCCGCCGCGGGGAGCGGGACCGCGAGCGGGGACAGCAGCACGCCGAGGAGGACCGCGGCGAGCCCGGCGGTCAGCCGGAGCACAGCGGCAGCGGTGCCGCGGGCCGCGGCCGCGGGCCCGGGGTGCGCGGCGCACCGGCCGGGCGTGCAGGGTGCCGTGGGCAGCCACGGCGACGCGGCGGCGGGGGTGCTCACCGGGCCGGGGCGAGCGAGAGGAAGTGGCGCAGGTAGCGGGGGTTGGTGCGGTCGAGCGACAGCAGGACGTAGAGGTCGGCGCAGCCGAAGTCGGGGTCGTACGCGGGCGCTCCGCACACCCAGGCGCCGAGCCGCAGGTAGCCGCGCAGCAGCGCAGGCAGTTCGACGCGGCCCCGGGCGGGCGGCACGGCGGCGTCGGGGGTCCACAGCCGGTGCGGGGTGACCCAGTACTCCTCGGGGGCGAGGTGCTTGGTCCTCACGGTGTCCCAGGTGGTGGCGGCGAGGGTGCCGCCGTCGGCGAGCGGGACGGAGCAGCAGCCGGCCAGCCAGTTGTGCCCGGTGCGGGTCATGTAGCGGGCGAGACCGGCCCAGACGAGGGCGATGACGGCGCCGTTGCGGTGGGCGGGGTGCACACAGGAACGTCCGACCTCGACGAGGTCGTGGCGGATCGGGGCGAGCCGGGTGAGGTCGAACTCGCTCTCCGAGTAGAGCCGTCCGGCGACGGCGGCGCGCTCGGGCGGCAGCACCCGGTAGGTGCCGACGACCTCGCCGGTGTCCTCCCGGCGTACCAGGAGGTGGTCGCAGTAGGCGTCGAAGGCGTCGCTGTCGAGACCGGGTTCGGGCCCGTCGACGTGGGCGCCCATCTCGCCGGCGAAGACCAGGTGGCGCAGCCGCTGGGCGGCCCGGACGTCCTCCTGGTCGCGGGCGAGGCCCACGACGTAGCGGGGCTGCGGGGCGCCGTCGGGGTGCGGCTGGGCCGGTACGGCGGCGAGGGGTCCGTCCACGGGTACGGCGACGGGCTGGGCGAGGGGTACGGCGGCCATGTCGGGCTCCTCCGGCGGTACGGAAGGGACGGTCGGGGCCGGGCCGTGCGAGCGGTGGCCCGGCCCCTCGTTTCTTCCGCTGCCGGCTGGATTCGACGTGACCGTCCGGGGGCCGGTTGGTGTGGAGGCGCTGAATGGTGGGCGGAGCGGTCCGGGCCGGCTCCGCCCCGCTGGGCGGTTCCCCTACTCGGCGAGGCTGTCGGTGATCTTGTCGGAGGCGTTCTCGGCGGCCTTCCTGGGGTCGTCACCCATGAGGACGGAGGTCATGTAGGGCTTGATGGGGTTGTCGGCCTCGACGTCGGCCCACTGGGGCGAGTTGGGGGTGGCGCGGCCGCGGGCGGCGGCGACGGCCATGGTGGCGGTGGCCTCCTGGCCGGCGACGACGGAGGCGAGGGTGGTCTTGTTGGGCACGTAGTTCATGGCGCGGGCGAGTTCGCCCTGCCACTTCTCGCCGGCGAGGGCCTTGACGACGTCGATGGCGGCGGTGCGCTCGGGCGCGTTCTCCGGGACGATCAGGTCGGATCCGCCGGTGAACACGGCGCAGGGCCGTCCGGGCTTCTTGCCGGGTATGGCGAAGTAGCCCAGCTTGTCCTTGAGGGCGGGGTTGGCCTTGGTGATGGCGGGGACGGCGCTGGGCGGCGCGATGATCTGGGCGACGTCGCCCCTGGCGAAGACCTCGGCCTGCGGCGGGTTCTGCTCGTCGGCGTCCTTCGGGCCGTCGCCGAGCGACTGGAGCTCCTTGTAGAACTCCATGCCGCGCAGGGCGGCCGGAGTGTCGAGGGCTCCGGCCCACACACCGCCCTTGTCGACGGCGAGTTCGCCGCCCTCGTCCCAGATGAAGCCGGAGAGCGTGTACCAGTCCTGGCCGGCCAGGTAGATCCCCTGCTCGTCGCCCTGGTCGAGCTTCTCGGTCGCGGTGAGCCACTCGGCGCGGCTCTTCGGCGGCTTGACGCCGGCCTGCTCGAAGAGGTCCTTGTTGTAGATGACGATGCGGCTGGCCGCGTACCAGGGGATGCCGTACTGGGCGCCGTCGATGCTGCCGGGCTGGGCGAGACCGGGCAGCCAGTCCTGGCCGCCGAGGTCGCGGACCGACTCCAGCGTGAGGTCGTAGAGCTTCTCGGTGTCGGCGTACCGCGCGACCTGGGTGTTGCCGACCTCGATGACGTCCGGGCCGCCGGGGCCCTCGATGGCCTCGGTGACCTTCTTCCCGATGCCGGTCCAGTCCTGGATGGTGACCCGGAGTTCGACGCCGTCGTGCTCGGCCTCGAAGGACTCCTTGAACCGCTTCAGGAAGTCGTCGCTGACGCTGTCGCGCATCAGCCACACGTTCACCGTCCTGGTGGAACTCCCGCCGCCCGGGAGCAGCCCGCACCCGGCGAGGGCGAGGGCGGAGACGACTGCAAGGGCACAGACGAGACGGCGGTTCTTCACGTTGGTCACCTTCTGCGTAGGGGGCTGACCCGACGTGTGGGGGGACCGAACGGGAGGTTCGCGCGGGTTGGTGGCCTGGATTCTGGTCTGGACCAATAGGGATGGTCAAGTCCCCGCGGGCCGCGATCCGGGCGGCGGCGCAGCGCCCGGCCGGCGGCGGACGTGTCGCGGACCCCGGGCCGGTGGGGCACGGTGGAGGGAACGCACCGAGGGCACCCCGAGAGGAGTCCGGCTCCATGTCGAACCACACCTACCGCGTCACCGAGATCGTCGGCACGTCCACCGAAGGAATCGACCAGGCCATCCGCAACGGGATCGAGCGCGCCTCGCAGACCCTCAGGGGCCTCGACTGGTTCGAGGTCACGCAGATGCGCGGCCATCTCGTCGACGGGGCGATCGAGCACTACCAGGTGGGTCTCAAGGTGGGCTTCCGACTGGAGGACAGCGCCTGAGGCGCAACTCAGGTCCGTCCCTCCGTCTCCTGCGCCTCCTTCAGCGCCTCCGACTCCGCCGCCCACCGGGCGCGTACGACGGTGAACCCCGCCGCCTCGGCGGCGTCGCACACCAGCTCGTCGTCGTCCACGAGCATCCGCACCTCGCGCTCGCGCTCCAGCCGGCGCAGCACGTCCAGTTTGGTCTGCCGCGCCGGGCGGAAGTCCCGCTCGCGGCGCATGTGCACCGGTCCCTCCGGGAGCCCGTGCGCGGCGAGCCAGTCGAGGGTGTCGCGGCGGCAGCGCTCGGGCCGGCCGGTGAGGTAGACGATGTCGCACTCCTCCGCGGTCTCCCGGCAGAGCGCGACGCCCCGCGCGAGCGGCGGGTCCTCGGGGGCGGCGGTGAAGAAGCCGTCCCAGTCGCGCGGGCGCCCTTCGAGGAAGTGCTGACGGTGGGCGGTGGAGGAGAGGGTGTTGTCGAGGTCGAAGACGGCCACGGGCCTGCGGTGTCGGGTCACTCCCCCAGCCTAGGGAGCGCGCCGCGCCTCGGGGAATCCCCGGCGGCGCGTGGTGTTGAACCCTTTGTGAGCACCATGACGACGCCGCCGTCCGCCTTCGACGGCATCCGCTTCTCCGTTCTCGACCGTTCCCGCACCCGGGAGGGCGAGGACGGCGGCCAGGCGCTGCGCGACACGGTTCGCCTGGCGCGCGAGGCGGAGGCACTGGGCTACCACCGGTTCTGGGTGTCGGAGCACCACGGCGTGCCGGGTGTGGCGGGCTCGGCGCCCACCGTGCTGGCGGCCGCCGTTGCGGCGGCGACCAGCCGGGTCCGGGTCGGGACGGGCGGGGTGATGCTGCCGAACCACCAGCCGATGGTGGTGGCGGAGCAGTTCGGCGTCCTGGAGTCGTTGTTTCCCGGGCGGATCGACATGGGCCTGGGACGTTCCGTCGGCTTCACCGACGGCATCCGGCGGGCGCTCGGCCGGGACAAGGAGGACGCGGACCGGTTCGCGGAGCAACTGGACGAGCTGCTCGGCTGGTTCACCGGCGAGCAGACCGTCCACCGCCAGGTCCACGCCCGCCCCGCCGAGGGCCTGCGGGTGCCGCCGTTCGTGCTCGCCACGGGTGAGGGCGCGGCGATCGCCGCGGCGGCCGGGCTGCCGCTGGTCGTCGGGGACCTGCGCGGCCGGGCCCGGCTGCGCGAAGCGATCGACACCTACCGGGCCGCGTTCCGGCCGTCGCCGTGGGCCGCGGAGCCGTATGTGGTGGTCTCGGGCACGGTCGCCGTGGCGGGGACGGAGGAGGCGGCGCGACGGCTGCTGATGCCGGAGGCGTGGTCGCTGGCGTACTCGCGGACCCGGGGCGAGTTCCCGCCGCTGCTGCCGCCCGAGCGGATCGAGACGCTCGAGATGTCGGAGAAGCAGCGCGGTTTCTACGAGTCCGGGCTGCGCGGTCATGTGTACGGCACGCCGGAGCAGGTCGCCGACGCGCTGGCGCGCGTGGTGCGGGAGACCGGCGCGCAGGAGGTCCTGGTGACGACGAGCACCCACGACCGGGGCGCGCTGCTCGACTCGTACCGCTCGCTCGCCCGGCTGGCCGGGCTGACCAGGGCAAACGTGGCAAGCCGGGCCTAGAATCGGCGGATGCGCGACACCGGCACCGACCCGTTCACCCCCAGCCCCGCCACTCCGGCCGCACCCCATGACCCGTTCGTACGGGTCCGGGGCGCGCGCGAGCACAATCTGCGGGGCGTCGACGTCGACATCCCGCGTGACGCGCTGACCGTCTTCACCGGGGTGTCGGGTTCGGGGAAGTCGTCGCTCGCCTTCGGCACGATCTACGCGGAGGCGCAGCGCCGCTACTTCGAGTCGGTGGCGCCGTACGCGCGCCGGCTGATCCACCAGGTGGGGGCGCCGAAGGTCGGGGAGATCACGGGGCTGCCGCCGGCGGTCTCGCTGGAGCAGCGGCGGGCGGCGCCGAACGCGCGCTCCTCCGTGGGCACGGTGACGACGCTGTCCAACTCGCTGCGGATGCTCTTCTCCCGTGCGGGCAGCTATCCGCCGGGAGCGCAGCGTCTCGATTCCGACGCCTTCTCCCCCAACACCGCCGCCGGGGCCTGTCCTTCGTGTCACGGCCTGGGCCGGGTGCACGAGACGAGCGAGGAACTGCTCGTGCCCGACCCGGGGTTGTCGATCCGGGACGGCGCCATCGCGGCCTGGCCGGGGGCGTGGCAGGGCAAGAACCTGCGGGACGTACTGGACACGCTCGGGTACGACGTGGACCGGCCGTGGCGGGAGCTGAAGGCCGAGGACCGGGAGTGGATCCTCTTCACCGACGAACAGCCGGTGGTGACGGTGCATCCGGTACGGGAGGCCGGGCGCATCCAACGCCCGTACCAGGGCACGTACATGAGCGCCCGGCGCTATGTGATGCACACCTTCTCCGACTCGAAGAGCGCGACGCTGCGGGCGAAGGCCGAGCGTTTCCTCACCAGCGCCCCGTGCCCGGTGTGCGGGGGCAGCCGGCTGCGGCCCGAGGCGCTCGCGGTGACCTTCGCGGGCCGTACGATCGCCGAGCTCGCCGCCCTGCCGCTGAACGAGCTGGCACGGACGCTGGAGAACGGCTCGGGCGGATCGGAGACCGCCCGGGTGCTCACCGGGGACCTGGTGGCGCGGATCGGTACGGTCACGGAGCTGGGTCTCGGCTATCTGAGCCTGGACCGGGCGACGCCGACGCTGTCCAACGGGGAGCTGCAGCGGCTGCGGCTCGCCACCCAGCTCCGGTCCGGTCTGTTCGGGGTCGTGTACGTGCTCGACGAGCCGTCCGCCGGGCTGCACCCGGCGGACACGGAGGCGCTGCTCGTGGCCCTGGAGCGGCTGCGGGCGGCCGGCAACACGGTGTTCGTGGTGGAGCACCACCTGGATGTGGTGCGGCGCGCCGACTGGCTGGTGGACGTGGGGCCGCGGGCCGGGGAGCACGGCGGCCGGGTGCTGCACAGCGGACCCCCGTCGGGCCTTGCGGAGGTGGCGGAGTCGGCGACCCGCCGGTTCCTGTTCGACCGGGCGGCGCCGGAAGAGCGGGAGGTGCGCGAACCGGCCGGCCGGCTGCGGTTCGGGCCGGTCACCCGGCACAATCTGCGCGGTCTGCGCGCGGCGTTCCCGCTCGGAGTGCTCACGGCGGTCACGGGTGTGTCGGGATCGGGCAAGTCGACGCTGGTGGGCGCGTTGACGGAGGCCGCCGGCTAACAGGAGGGCGTGGCACGGGTCGTGACGGTCGACCAGAAGCCGATCGGCCGGACCCCGCGCTCCAACCTGGCCACGTACACGGGTCTGTTCGACGTGGTGCGCAAGCTCTTCACGGAGACGGAGGAGGCCCGGGCGCGCGGCTACAAGGCGGGCCGCTTCTCCTTCAACGTCACCGGCGGGCGCTGCGAGACCTGCCAGGGCGAGGGGTTCGTCTCCGTCGAGCTGCTGTTCCTGCCGAGCACGTACGCGCCGTGCCCGGACTGTCAGGGCGCCCGCTACAACCCGGAGACGCTCCGGGTGCGGCTGCGCGGGCTGACCATCGCGGAGGTGCTCGACCTCACCGTGGAGGCGGCGGCGGAGTTCTTCGCGGACACCCCGGCGGCGGCCCGCAGTCTGCGCACGCTGCTCGACGTGGGCCTCGGCTATCTGCGGCTCGGCCAGCCGGCGACGGAGCTGTCGGGCGGGGAGGCCCAGCGCATCAAGCTGGCCGCCGAGCTCCAGCGGCCGCGCCGGGCGCACACCCTGTACGTCCTGGACGAGCCGACGACGGGACTGCACCCGGCGGACGTGGAGGTGCTGATGCGGCAGCTGCACGGCCTCGTCGACGCGGGCCACACGGTGGTGGTCGTCGAGCACGACATGGACGTGGTGGCCGGCGCCGACTGGGTGCTCGACCTGGGCCCGGGGGGTGGCGACGAGGGCGGCCGGCTCGTGGCCGAGGGGCCGCCCGCGGAGGTGGCCCGGGTGCCCGGCAGCCGCACCGCGCCCTACCTGGCGGCCCGGCTCGGCCTGTGACGCCCGCGGCGCGCGTGCCCGGCGGGTGACGCCGTCAGGCCGGCGTCGGGGCGAACCGGTGCAGTTCGTCGGTGCCGGGCTGGACGACGCCGTAGCTGTTCTCCGGCACCTCGTTCCAGGCACCGGGCAGGTCCCCGAGGGGTTCGGAGACGACGAGGCGGGTCTCGTCGGAGACCTCCCGCAGGAAGGCGACGTCGGGGTGGAGCCTGCGCAGCGCCTCGACCTGACTGCTGTAGTACAGCGAGCGGGAGGTATGAGCGCTGGAGTAGCGGAAGGCCCAGAGGCGCTCGCCGTCGGTGATGGCCAGCGTCATCTGGAGGGGGTGCTCGACCCCGTGCTCGCGGCCCACGCGCTCGACGACGCCCGCCATCCTGGCGACGGCGGCGGGCGGGTCCTGCTGGAGGCCGAAGGTGAGCGCGAGATAGAACATCACCTCGGAGTCCGTCGTGCCCTCGATGTCCGCGTACAGCCCGGGGTCGACCCCCAGGGTGAGGTCACGACGCACCAGGGGGAACCCGGAGATGGCGCCGTTGTGCATGAACATCCAGCGGCCGTGCCGGAAGGGGTGGCAGTTCGACTGCTGGACCGCCGTCCCGGTCGACGCCCGGATGTGGGCGAAGAACAGCGGGGACCGGACGTGGTCCGCCAGCTCCCGCAGATTGCGGTTGTTCCAGGCCGGGCCGACGTCTCTCAGCAGCGCCGGAGTGTCGTTCTCCGGCGAGTACCAGCCGACTCCGAACCCGTCGCCGTTGGTGGTCTCCACGCCGAGTCTGGAGTGCAGGCTCTGGTCGATCAGTGAGTGGGCCGGTCTGTAGAGAATGGTGTCGAGCAGCACCGGTGTTCCCCAGTACGCGAGCCAGCGGCACATCCCTGATCACCTGGGTCCCTGCCGGATCTCGGGGCCGGGACCCCTCCGCGGGCGGGCGCCGCCGTGCTCACCTTCCGGCCCTCCCATTCTCGGCGCCCCGCCCGGAGGTCGCCACAGCGGCGCCGGCTAGGGGGTGTCTCGGCGAGCCCGGCCTGATCGGCGAGACACCCCCTAGGAACGCCCGGCCTTGCGGCGCGCCCGCAGCCACTCCCTGTTCATGGCCGCGATCGACGACAGCGGGATGCCCTTGGGGCAGGCCGTGGCGCACTCGCCGGTGAGGGTGCAGCCGCCGAAGCCCTCGGCGTCCATCTGGGCGACCATGTCGAGCACCCGGGTCTCGCGCTCGGGGGCGCCCTGCGGGAGGACGCCGAGGTGGTTGACCTTGGCGGAGGTGAAGAGCATCGCCGAGCCGTTGGGGCAGGCGGCGACGCAGGCGCCGCAGCCGATGCACTCGGCGTGTTCGAAGGCGAGGTCGGCGTCGGCCTTGGGTACCGGGGTGGCGTGGGCCTCGGGTGCGGAACCGGTGGGGACGGAGACGTAGCCGCCTGCCTGGATGATGCGGTCGAAGGCGGAGCGGTCGACGACCAGGTCCTTGACGACGGGGAAGGCGGCGGCCCGCCAGGGTTCGACGTCGATGGTGTCGCCGTCGCGGAAGGAGCGCATGTGCAGCTGGCAGCTGGTGGTGCGCTCGGGGCCGTGGGCGTCGCCGTTGATGACGAGGCTGCAGGCGCCGCAGATGCCCTCGCGGCAGTCGTGGTCGAAGGCGACGGGGTCCTCGCCGCGCAGGATCAGTTCCTCGTTGAGGGTGTCGAGCATCTCCAGGAAGGACATGTCGGAGGAGATGCCGTCCACCTCGTAGGTGGCCATGGCGCCTTCGGCGTCGGCGTTCTTCTGGCGCCAGACGCGCAGGGTGAGCCTCATGCGTAGCTCCGCTGGGTGGGGTGGACGTGTTCGAAGGTGAGGTCTTCCTTGTGGAGCACCGGGGCGCCGGTCTCCCGGAACTCCCAGGCGGCGGCGTACGAGAACTCCTCGTCGCGGCGGGCGGCTTCGCCGTCCGCGGTCTGGGACTCCTCGCGGAAGTGGCCGCCGCAGGACTCCTCGCGGTGCAGCGCGTCGAGGCACATCAGCTCGGCGAGCTCCAGGTAGTCGACGATCCGGTTGGCCTTCTCCAGGGACTGGTTGAACTCCTCGCCCGTGCCCGGCACCTTGATGCGGCGCCAGAACTCCTCGCGGATCTCGGGGATGCGGCGCAGCGCCTTGCGCAGGCCCTCGTCGGTGCGGGCCATGCCGCAGAACTCCCACATGAGTTCGCCGAGTTCGCGGTGGAAGGAGTCCGGGGTGCGGTCGCCGTCGACGGCGAGGAGGAGGTGGAGCCGGTCCTCGGTCTCGGCGAGGACCTCGCGGACGACCGGGTGGGCGTCGGTGACGGCCTCGGCGTGCGGGTGGCGGGCCAGGTAGTCGTTGATGGTGGCCGGGAGCACGAAGTAGCCGTCGGCGAGGCCCTGCATCAGGGCGGAGGCGCCGAGCCGGTTGGCGCCGTGGTCGGAGAAGTTGGCCTCGCCGATGGCGAAGAGGCCGGGAATCGTGGTCTGGAGGTCGTAGTCGACCCAGAGTCCGCCCATCGTGTAGTGCACGGCGGGGTAGATCCGCATCGGCACCTCGTACGGGTTCTCGGCGGTGATCCGCTCGTACATGTCGAAGAGGTTGCCGTACTTCTCCTCGACCGCGGCCCGGCCCATCCGCCGGATGGCGTCGGCGAAGTCGAGGTAGACCCCCTGCCCGCCGGGGCCGACGCCGCGGCCCTCGTCGCAGACGTTCTTGGCGGCCCGGGAGGCGATGTCGCGGGGGACGAGGTTGCCGAAGGAGGGGTAGACGCGCTCCAGGTAGAAGTCGCGCTCGTCCTCGGGGATCTCGTTCGCCGGGCGGGTGTCGCCGACCGCCTTCGGCACCCAGATGCGGCCGTCGTTGCGCAGCGACTCGCTCATCAGGGTGAGCTTGGACTGGTGGTCGCCGGTGCGCGGGATGCAGGTGGGGTGGATCTGGGTGAAGCAGGGGTTGGCGAAGTAGGCGCCGCGCCGGTGGGCCCGCCAGACGGCGGTGGCGTTGGAGTTCATCGCGTTGGTGGAGAGGTAGAAGACGTTGCTGTAGCCGCCGGTGGCGAGCACGACGGCGTCGGCGTAGTGCGTGGAGATCTCGCCGGTGACGAGGTCGCGGGCGACGATGCCGCGGGCCCGGCCGTCGACGACGATCAGGTCGAGCATCTCCGTACGGGCGTGCAGCTCGACGTTTCCGGCGGCGATCTGCCGGGACAGCGCCTGGTAGGCGCCGAGGAGGAGCTGCTGTCCGGTCTGGCCGCGGGCGTAGAAGGTGCGGGAGACCTGGACGCCGCCGAAGGAGCGGGTGTCGAGCAGTCCG
Source organism: Streptomyces sp. NPDC003943 (assembly GCF_053605265.1). Classification (NCBI taxonomy): domain Bacteria; kingdom Bacillati; phylum Actinomycetota; class Actinomycetes; order Kitasatosporales; family Streptomycetaceae; genus Streptomyces; species Streptomyces sp. NPDC003943. Next base: position 99,986 of record NZ_JBSGIW010000016.1, read on the forward strand.
CCGTACTCGCGGGCGAAGGGCACGCCCTGGGCCACGCACTGGTCGATGATCTCGACGGAGATCTGCGCGAGCCGGTGCACGTTGGACTCGCGGGCGCGGAAGTCGCCGCCCTTGACGGTGTCGTAGAACAGGCGGTGGATGGAGTCGCCGTCGTTGCGGTAGTTCTTGGCGGCGTTGATGCCGCCCTGGGCGGCGATGGAGTGGGCGCGGCGCGGGGAGTCCTGGAAGCAGAACTGGACGACCTGGTAGCCCTGTTCGGCGAGGGTGGCGCCGGCGGAGCCGCCGGCGAGGCCGGTGCCGACGACGATGACGCGGTGGCCGCGGCGGTTGGCGGGGTTGACGAGCCTGGCCTGGAAGCGGCGGGTGTCCCAGCGTTCGGCGATGGGGCCGGCGGGGGCCTTGGTGTCGGCGATCGGTTCGCCGACCTCGTAGGCGGCGTGGTCGGAAAGGGTCATGTCAGCTCACCACTCCGGTCATGACGGCGACGGGTACGGAGACGAAGCCGGCGGTCAGCACGAGCGCGAGGGCGTCGGCCAGGAACTTCAGGACGCGTTCGCGGCGCGCGTTGCCGACGCCGAGGGTCTGGGCGGCGCTCCAGAAGCCGTGCCGGACGTGGAGTCCGACGGCCAGCATGGCGACGATGTAGATCACGTCGCCGTACCACGTGGAGAAGGTGTCCACGACGTTCTGGTAGGGCTTGCCCTCCTCGAAGCCGCCGGGGTGCACGGTGCCGGTGGTCAGGTCGAGGACGTGCCACACGACGAAGAGGCCGACGATCACGCCGCCCCAGCGCATGGTGCGGGTGGCGTAGGAGGAGCGCTTGCGGCGGTGTACGTAGCGGGTGGGCCGGGCCTTGAGGTCGCGCCGGCTGAGCTGGTACGCGGAGACGGCGTGCGCCACGACCGACGCGAGCAGCACGACGCGGGCGATCCACAGGCCCCAGTGGTGGTGCAGCACCGGGGCGCCCATGACGCGCAGCCAGTGGCCGTAGCCGTTGAACTCCTCGGGGCCGAAGAAGACCTTGAGGTTGCCCGCGACATGGGCGACGAGATAGGCGAGCATGATCAGGCCGCTCACGGCCATCACGGTCTTCTTGCCGATGGTCGACGCCCAGAAGCCGCGGGTGGGGGCGGGCGGCGGCGCGGTCCGCCGATCGGACTTGGTTGCCAGAGCCATGTCAGCGACGGTAGGGGCGACCGCCCCGAGAGGTCCAAGACATGGTTCGGCTGATCTCGATAGGCGCAGGCTATGGGCGCGGGTAGGCTGGTGCCATGCAGTTCCAGCAGCTCCTCTACTTCGTCGCCGTGGCCGAGACCCGGCACTTCACCCAGGCCGCCGAGCGGGTCCATGTCTCGCAGCCCTCGCTCTCGCAGCAGATCAAGGCCCTGGAGCAGGAGCTGGGCGCGGAGCTGTTCAGCCGGGCCCGGGGCAACATCACACTGACCGACGCGGGCGAGGCGCTGCTGCCGCTGGCCCGCCGGATCCTCGCCGACACCGACACCGCGCGCCACGAGGTGCAGGAGCTGGTGCAGCTCAGGCGGGGCCGGGTGCGGCTCGGGGCGACGCCCAGCCTGTGCACCGGGCTGCTGCCGGACGTGCTGCGCACCTTCCACGACCTGCACCCGGGGATCCGGCTGCTCATCGAGGAGGGCGGCTCGCACGACCTCGTACGGCACCTGGCGCGCGGCGCGCTCGACCTGGCGCTGGTGGTGCTGCCGCTGCCGACGCCGTCGCCCGCGCTGACCACGGTGGAGCTGCTCACCGAGGACCTGGTGGTGGTCTCCGCGGCCTCGGCGCCCGCGCCGCGCCGGCCGGTCAGGATCGCGGATCTGCGCGACCAGCCGCTCGTGATGTTCCGGCACGGCTACGACCTGCGGGAGCTGACCGTGGCGGCCTGCCGGGCGGAGGGTTTCGAGCCGTCGTTCACGGTGGAGGGCGGCGAGATGGACGCGGTGCTCGGTTTCGTACGGGCCGGGCTCGGCCTCGCGGTCGTGCCGGCCATGGTCGCGGCGCGGACGGGCCGCGACCTGCGGGTCACGGCCCTGGCCCGGCCGGGCCTGCGCCGGACGATCGCGCTGGCCCACCGCAGCGACGTGGCGCCTCCGCGGGCGGCCCGCGAGCTGCAGAAGCTGCTCATGGCCTCCCGCAGGGGCGCCCCCAAGGACTGAGGCCGGTCCGGCGGAGCATGGCCGGACAGGCCCTAGACGGCGTCCGCGAGCACCAGCGAGCGGATCCGGTCCGGGGCGCCGGGACGCGCGTAGTACCAGCCCTGGGCCGTGTCGCAGCCGAGGTCGCGCAGCTGCTGTGCCTGGGCGCCGGTCTCGACGCCCTCGACGGTGACGGCCAGCTCCAGGCTGTGGGCGAGCTGGACGATGCCCTCGACGATCTTGAGGTCGACCGGGTCCGCCGGGTGCTGCTGCATGCCCTGGGTGAAGGAACGGTCCAGCTTGAGGACGCTCACCGGGAGCCGGCGCAGGTTCGCCAGGTTGGAGTAACCGGTGCCGAAGTCGTCGAGCGCGATGTCCACGCCCATCTCGGCGAGCTGCCGCAGCGGCTTGAGCAGGTCCTCGTCCGCGCCGATCAGGGCCGACTCGGTGACCTCCAGGCAGAGCGCGCCCGGTTCGAGTCCGGCGCGCTCCAGGACGTCGACCGTCTCGGCGACCAGGCCCGGGTGGTGCAGCTGGGTCGGCGACAGGTTGACGTTGATCCGCAGCGGGCCGGTGGCCGGCTGGCCGCCGGGGGCCTCGTCCTGCCAGAAGCGGGCCTGCCGCACGGCCTCCTGGAGCACCCAGCGGCCGAGCGGCACGATCAGGCCGGTGTTCTCGGCGAGCGGGATGAACCGGTCGGGCCCGAGCACCCCGTGCTGCGGGTGGCACCACCGGACGAGCGCCTCGGCGCCGTGCACGCTGCCGTCGCCGAGGTGGACCAGCGGCTGGTACTCGATGAAGAACTCGCCGCGTTCCAGGGCCGCGGGCAGCGCGGTGGTGAGCCCGTGCCGGGTGATGGCGCGCGCGTCGGCCTCGGCGTCGGCGTACTCGAAGCGGTTGCCGCCCGCCGACTTGGCCCGGTACATGGTGATGTCCGCGCTGCGCAGCACCTCGGCCGCGGTCCGCTCGCCCGCCGGCCCCTCGACGATGCCGACGCTGCCGCGCACGGTGAGTTCGCGGCCGTCGACGCCGATGGGAGTGGCGAGCGCGGCGAGCATCCGCTCGGCGAGCTCGGCGACCTGGCGCTCGGTGCCGGGCCCGGTGGTCAGGGCGACGAACTCGTCGCCGCCCAGCCGGGCGACCATCTCGCCGGGCGCGGTGACGCAGCTCTGCAGCCGGTCGGCGACCTCGACGAGCAGCCGGTCGCCGGTGGAGTGGCCGAGGCTGTCGTTGATGACCTTGAAGCCGTCGAGGTCGAGGTAGCAGAGCCCGAAGCGGCTGTCGGCGCCCGGCCCGAGGGCCTTCTCCAGGCGTTCGAAGAACAGCGTGCGGTTGGGCAGGCCGGTGAGGGCGTCGTGCGTCGCCTCGTACCGCAGCCGCAGGTTGAGCAGCCGCCGCTCGGTGGTGTCCTCCATGAGCGCCAGCTGGTAGCGGGGGACGCCGGCCGCGTCGCGCAGCAGCGAGACGGTGAGGTTGGTCCACAGGGCGGTGCCGTCGCTGCGGTAGAACGGCTTCTCCACGCGGTAGTTCTCGCGCTCGCCGCGGACCAGCTCGTCGTAGAGCCGCCAGACGTGCGGGCCGTCCTCGGGGTGCACCCAGTCGACGATGTTGCGGCTGAGCACGGTGTGCTCCAGGCCGCCGAACATCCGGGTGAGGGTCTCGTTGACCTCCAGGACGTTGCCGTCGAGGTCGGCGATGCCGATGCCGATGGCCGCGCCCTCGAAGACCGCGCGGAAGCGGCTCTCGGTGGCGTGCAGGGCGAACTCGGCGGCGCTGCGGGCCGAGAGCGCCGAGTGGGCGATGGACTCCTGCTCGGCGAGCGTCCGCTCGCGCAGGGCCTGCGCGAAGCCGGCGGCCATGGCGTGCTGGAGCCGGGAGCAGCGGGCGCGCAGCTCCTCGGCGTCGAGCGGTGCGTCGAGCGCCGTGTCGGGCACGGCACCCTCCGCCGTGCCCGCGCCGTCGGCGCCCTCCGCGCAGTAGAGCACCAGGTACGCGTCGACCACGCCGAGGCTGCGGGCGAGCGCGTCCGGGTCGGTGCAGTGGGCGGCCACCAGGGCCTGCCCGACGCGGTGCGCGGGGGCGCTGTCGAAGGGCCGGGCGTGCAGGGCCGCGCACAGCTCCCGGGCCGGCGGCAGCAGGTGCCGCTCGAACTCCTGGCGGGTCATCGAGGTGGCGGTGACCGGGAACACGGCACGGCTCCAGATGGTCACGAACCGCCTGAGTCTGTCTTCGGGCCCGTCGGCGTCGGCGACGGAGGTCGTGGAGGACACCTTCACGGCTTGCGCCCCACCCCTGCGTAGCCGGAGAAGGCGTACGGATCCTCCTCCTCGTCCGGGCTGTCCGGCCGCCACAGCGGCATCGGGACGAGTCCGGGCTCGGCGAGCTCGGTGCCCTCGAAGAAGCGGGCGATCTCCTCGCGGGAGCGCATCACCAGCGGGTTGCGGATGTCGCGGTAGACGCCGACGGTGCCGGCGGCCCGCTCCTGCGGGACCGGGACGCCCTCGTAGGAGGCGTGGGTGACGACCAGGAGGCTGCCGGGCGCGAGCGCGTCGAGGAGCTCGGCCACGGCGGCGGCGGGCTCGTCGGCGTCCTCCAGGAAGTGCAGCACGGCGACGAGCAGCAGGGCCACCGGGCGGTCCAGGTCGAGGAGTTCGCCGACCTCGGGGCTGTGCAGGATCTCGCGCGGCTTGCGCAGGTCGGCGGCGACCACGGCCGTGCGGTCGTCGCCGTCGAGCACGGCCCGGCTGTGGGCGACGGCGACCGGGTCGTGGTCGACGTAGACGACCCGCGCCTGGTCCGTGGCGGCCTGGGCGACCTCGTGGACGTTGCCGAAGGTCGGTATGCCGGAGCCGATGTCCAGGAACTGGGTGACGTCGTTGTCGACGGCGTGGCGTACGGCTCGGCGCATGAAGGCACGGTTCGCCTGCATGATCTTCGGCAGCCCCGGCAGGAACTCCATGGCCTTCCGGGCCGCTTCCCGGTCCACTTCGAAATTGTGCGAGCCGCCCAGATAGAAGTCGTACATACGGGACACGCTCGGCACCGAAATATCGATGCCCGGCGGGGCCCAGGCGGGACGCTCCATCAAAGTCTCCAACAAGTCGCCATGGGGGATGCGGCCAGGTGTGCGCGGCCGACGTTCGAGCTGAGGCTACTGATCGCCCGCCGAGAGAGCGAGTAGAAACGGAAATTCGCGATCCGTTCTTGGTCACACGCCAATGGCATGTGCGGTAGGTAAGGAAGAGTTCACGCCTTCAGACCGTGCACATTCACGTGCACATGGTCGCGCGGATGCTCGAACGAGGCTTCCGTCGCAGCCCGGAGGGCCGCGGCCCGGTCGGTCCCGACCAACGAGCGGCGACAACCGGCCAGTTCCGGGCACGGACGGCTCCGGACCTCGTCGGACGTCTCTCAATACTCCCTAACCACCCGCAACGGCAAGGGCGTTGGCGGCGTTGATCACGCGTGAGTCGACAGAAGACGCCGAAACGTCAAACCCGTACACCGCGAGATCCGCTCCATCCGGGGAATCCGGGGCCGTTCCGGCCCGCCGGGGCGACGCGTCTGATCAAGCTGCTCGGCGTGTCTCTCTTGTCTCAGAACGGGTTGTCCCGCTACGGGCCGCTCCTGACGCGGCCGTTCGCGGCCGGCGCGCTGGTGTGGCTGCTCGCCACACCCGTGCCCGCGACCGCCGACGCGTGCGCGTACGCCTCGACCGGGCCGGACGGGTCGAGCGTCGCCATCGTGTCCGTCGGGCCGGGGCCCTGCCGCCCGAGCCACCCGCCGCACCCGTCGCATCCCCCGCACCCGAGCCATCCCCCGCACCCGTCGCACCCTCCGCACCCCACGCATCCGCCGCACCCGACACATCCGCCGAAGCCGAAGCCGGAGCCGAAGCCCGCACCGCCGCCGCCCGCGCCGAAGCCGCCGCGGCATGCTCCCCCGCCGAAGCCGGCCCCGCCCCGGCCCGCGCCGCCGCGCCCCGCCCCGGATCCGGCCACGCCGGAGGCGGAGCCGACGCCACCGCCGCCGTCCCCGCCCCCTTCGCCGACCGTGCGCCCGCGTCCGCCCGCCCCCGGGCCGGTGGCTCTGCCGCACTACAAGCGCGCGGCCCGGGCCAAGCCCAAGAGCTCCCCGAACGTGCTCACCACGACCCTGCTCGTCACGGCCCCGGCGGTACTGGCGACGGCCATCCTGCGCCCCCGCTCGTCCCGCTGACCTCCCGACCGCCCGACCGGCCGACCACCTGATCGCCTGGCACCTGGCACCTGGCACCTGGCACCTGGCACCTGGCACCTGATCAACCTCTTACGACGATTCTGACGATTCTGGAGAAACCTTGTCCGAATGGCTTGTTCTCACTCTCGCGATGGCCGCGGCGTGCGCCGTCGTGCTCGCCATCGTGGTCTTCAACCATCGCCGGATCCCCGAGGACGACGACCCCAGCGAGACCCCTGACGTCATCGAGTACATGACGATGATGATCGGCGTGGTGTACGCCATCGTCCTCGGCCTCGCCATCGCCGGCGTCTGGGAGGCCCGCAGCGCCGCCCAGGAGACCGTGCGACAGGAGGCGCAGGCGCTGCACGAGATCTCCGAGCGGGTCGAGGTCTACCCGGTGCCGGTGCGGCAGAAGATCCGGGCAGACATCGACGCGTACGTGTCGTACGTCGTCGACGAGGAGTTCCCGTACATGGCGGACCACGGCGAGCTCAGCGACAAGGGGACGGAGCTGCTCGAGAAGATCCGCCGCGGCGTGACGGACTACCAGCCCGCCAACGACTTCGAGGGCCAGGCGTACCAGCCGCTCGTGGACCAGGTCGCCGTCGTCGACGACGCGCGCGGCGCGCGCGGGCAGAACGCGGGCGAGACGATGCCGGGCGTGGTCTGGTTCGGCCTCATCATCGGCGCCCTGGTGACGGTGGGCCTGATCTTCACGCTCCAGATCCGGCGCACCGGACGGGAGTTGCTGCTCGCCGGCCTGTTCAGCGCGCTCATCGCCTTCCTGCTGTTCCTGATCTGGGACTTCGACGCGCCGTTCGGACGGGGCATCGCGGCCACCGCCGGGCCGTTCACCGACCTGTTCCCGCAGCTCACGGGCTGACCCGGGGTGCCGTGACGGCGGACGGGCCGTGGGCCGTTCGGGGGACACCGGTGCCCCATTCGCGCGCCTGGGATCGCGACTGTGATAGGGCGCTCCTAGCGTTTCGGGTATCGAGGTGCATCCCCTGCCTTTGTGGAAACCCCTTCCGCAGCTGCTCCTCGGGGACCCGGAGGTCTGATCATGCGCGCGATACGTGCCGCGTCCATCACAGTTCTGGGGGCGGCCGCCCTCGCCCTGACCGCCCCCGTCGCAGTATCCGCGGCCGCCGACGGAGTCCCGGCGCCCAAGGCCGGCGGACGGCCGGGGAAGGTCGCGAGCCTCTTCGTCGTCTCCCCCTCGGTGGTCGCGCCGGGCGGCCGGGTCACGCTCAGTGCCCCGGGCTGCGCCAGTACGGCGACGGCCTCGTCAGGCATCTTCGACACGGTCACCATCGCGCCGGGCTCGGCGGCCACCGCCACGGTGGACCTCGACGCCAAGCGGGGTGCCGTCTACACCGTCTCGTTCAACTGCACGGGTGGGGTCCAGGGTTCCGTGGACCTGGCCATCAGCGGCGGCGCGACGTCGACGCCCTCGGCCCGTTCGACCGTGCTCGTCCCGCCGCGCGGGGTGCAGGGCGGTCTGGGCGGCTCGGTGGACTCGGCCGGCGCCTGGGCGATGGCCGGCGGCGGGGCCATGGTGCTCGTCGCCGCGGGCGGTGTGGTCTACGTGATCCGTCGCAAGGCGGCGGCGGCCCGGCGCCACTGACGGCGCGGACGGTGCCTCGCCGCCCGGCACGGCCCTCGCCACCGGGCACACCTGTCACCGCGGGAACGCCCGCAACGCCCGTCGCCCCCGAGTCCTGGCCGGGACTCGGGGGC
>NZ_JBSGIW010000017.1:0-105585 GCF_053605265.1 Streptomyces sp. NPDC003943
GCACGGGCAGCGCGTCGGTGTCCGCGCGCAGCGCGACCGTCCGCGGACCCGGCCGGCCCGGCGCCCCCGCCCCCGCCCCCGCCCCCGCCCCCGCCCCCGTCGTAGGTTGGCCGCATGGGCACAACCGCACGGCTCGCACCACCCGCCTGGCTGACCGCCGGGCTGCGCCCGCAGCCCACCCCCGTGCCGTGGGCCGCCGTCCTCCGCGCCGCCGTCGCGCTCGCCGCGCCCCTCGCCGTCGGGATGGCCACCGGCCACACCGCCTACGGCGCGCTCGTGTCGATGGGCGCCCTGTCCGGCGTCATCGGCGACACGGCGGACGCCTACCGCATGCGGGTCTTCAACATCGCCGTCCCGCAGCTGTTCGGCGCGCTCGGCGTCACCCTCGGCACCCTCGTGTACGGCCAGGGCTGGCCGGCGGTCGCCGCGCTCACGCTCGTCGCCCTCGTGTCCGGAATGATCTCGTCGATCGGCGCGGTCGCCTCCGTCTCCGGACTGCTCCTGCTGCTCAACGCGGTCGTCGGCGCCGGCCTGCCCCTCCCCGACCCCTGGTGGAAGGCCCCGCTGCTGCTCCTCCTCGGCGGGGTCGTCGTCCTCGTCCTGACGCTCCTCGGCTGGCCGTTCCGCGGCGGGCAGCCGGAGCGGGCGGCGGTGGCCGGCACGTACCGGGCGATCGCCGAGCTCCTGGAGGCGGCCGGCAGCAAGGCGTACGACGAGAAGCGGCAGGCGGTGACCGCCTCGCTGAACCAGTCGTACGACCTCGTGCTCGCCCGCCGCGCCCGCCAGCACGGCCGCGCGCCCACCCTCGTACGGCTGCTCTCCCAGCTGAACGCCGTCATCCCGATCCTGGAGGCCGCGCCCGCCGCCCACTTCGCGGCCCGCCGCTTCCGCCGCCCGCTGGCGCCGGAGATCCCGGCGGCGGTACGGGCGCTGGCCGACGCCGTCGAGGCCGCGGCACCGCGGAAGCACGCGCCGCCCCTGGACCTGCCCGACCTGCCCGACCTGCCCGAGGCCCGCCGCCCCTCCGAGAAGGCCGTGGACGCCGCCGTACGGCACGCCGCCACCGTCGTGCACCAGGCCGAGCCCCGCCCGTACAACGTGGACGACCGGCTCGGCCGCCCCGCCGCCCTGCGGGTACGGGTGCGGCGCGCCGCACGCGGGGTGCTGCTGTCCGGGGCGTCATGGCGCTACGGGCTGCGCCTCGCGCTGTGCATCGGGCTCGCGCAGGCGCTCGTCTCGCTGGTCGCCGTACCGCGCTCGTACTGGGTCGCGCTCACCGTCACCTTCGTCATGAAGCCCGACTTCGGCTCGGTCTTCTCGCGGGCGGTGCTGCGCGCGCTCGGCACCGCGGGCGGGCTGCTGATCGCCGCGCCGGTGCTCGCGGCCGTGCCGCGCGGGTGGTGGGACGTGCCGGTGATGATGGTGCTCGCGGCGCTGATCCCGGCGTTCTCGGCGAAGGGGTACGCCTTCCAGACCGCGGCCATCACCCCGGTCATCCTGCTCCTCTCCGACCTGCTCAACCGCCAGGGCTTCCACCTCGTCCTGCCCCGCCTCTACGACTCGCTCATCGGCTGCGGCATCGCGCTCGTCGCCGGCTATCTGCTGTGGCCGGAGTCCTGGCACACCCGGGTCGCCGACCGGCTCGCGGACGCGGTCGCGGACACGGCCTCGTACGTGCACCTGGCGTTCGTGGACACGGCCGGGGACAGGGACGGGGACAGGGACGACACGGCGGCCCGGCACCGGGCCCGCCGCAAGCTGTACCGGGACATGTCGTCCGTGCGCTCAGAGTTCCAGCGCGCGCTGACCGAACCGCCGCCGGCCGGTGACCTGGCTGCCGCCTGGTGGCCGCTGGCCATCGCCGTGGAGCGGATCGTGGACGCGACGACGGCCGCCCGGATCCGCGTCGACCACGGCGCGCCCGCGCCCGATCCGGCCGAGGTCGCCGCCGTGGAACGGCAGTTGCGGGAGCTGGCGGACGGACTGCGGTCCAGCGCGGTCCTGGAGGAGGTGCGGGCGGACCTCGGCGGAGACGAGGACGGGGCGCTCGAACCGCTGCGCCAGGAGGTACGGGCGGCCCGCGCCATCGCGACGCCCGGCGCGCGTGAATAGCCGCGCCCGGTAAATAAACGCGACCAAAGGGGCGTACGGAAGCCCTTACCGGCGGTTGCGGAACCGAACCCTCCCACCGCCGTTACCGAAACTCACAGGTACGACTACGATGCGCTCGAATTCATCGTGATCCACGACCCTTTCCGGCCACAAGCCTCCCCCCAAACGACTCCGTGGCACGGTCACTTCGCCCTGCGTCCCCTCCCACCGCTCCCCTCCCCCCGTTCCCCTTCCGCCCCCTTCCGTTCCCCTCCCGCTCCGCTCTCGTTCCCCTCCCGTCCCCCTCCCCCCCCACGCGCCCCGAGGACGAACCGCATGCGCACACCATCTGGCAGAGGTCCCGGCAAAGGCCCGGGCCGAGGTCTCCAGCCCAACGCCCTCGGCATGTTCGACACCATCACGATGGCCGTGGCCGGCAGTGCCCCCGCGTACTCGCTCGCCGCGACGACCGCCGTGCTCTTCGGCGCGGTCGGCCTCGCCGGACCCGCCTCACTGCTCTACTGCGCGATACCGATGCTCGGAATCGTCCTCGCGTACGCCCGCCTCGGCCGGATCGACGTCAACGCGGGCGCCGCCTACTCCTGGGTGGGCCGCACCCTCCACCCGTGCCTCGGCTTCCTCTCCGGCTGGGCGCTGGTGTTCGCCGCGACCGTCTTCATGGTCGCGGGCTCGCTGCCCGCCGGCACCCTCACGCTCTCCCTGCTCGCACCGCGGTACGCCGACAACACCGCGCTCTCGACCGCCGTCGGCGCCGGCTGGTTCCTGATGATGCTGCTCGTCGTCCTCGGCGGGGCCCGGCTGACCGTACGGGCACAGCTGGTGCTCTCCGGCGTCGAGACGGCGATCCTGATCGTCTTCATCCTCGGCGCGCTGGCCCACCACGGGCACGCCACCGCCTTCGACTGGTCGTGGTTCGGCCTCGGCCACTTCGGCGGCGCCTCCGGCTTCGCGTCGGGCGCGCTGATCGCCGCGTACTACTACTGGGGCTGGGACGTCACCAGCAACCTCAGCGAGGAGACGCGGGACAGCCGCCGCACGGCGGGCCTCTCCGCGCTCGTCGGCATCGGCACGGTCTTCCTCCTCTTCGTGGCGTACACCGTCGCCGTCAACGTGCTGCTGACCTCCGAGCAGATCGAGAAGGGCGGCGCGAACGTCCTCGCCGTCCTCGGCGAGGAGATCTGGCCCGGCGTCGGCGGCAAGATGCTGATCCTGGCCGTGCTCCTGTCGACCGTCGCCACCCTGGAGACCACCCTCATCCAGGTCACCCGCACGCTCTTCGCGATGGGCCGTGACCGCACCCTGCCGGCCGCGCTCGGACGCGTGCACCGCCGCTGGAACACGCCGTGGGTCGCCGTGCTCACCGTCGGCGGCGCCGCGCTCTTCCTCTTCGCCACCTCGGCCGCCGCCGACTCGGTGCAGGAGGTGCTCGGCGACGCGGTGAAGGCGATCGGCCTCCAGATCGCGTTCTACTACGCGCTCGCCGGCATCGCCGCCGTCCTCGCGTACAAGAAGCTGCTGCTCGCCTCCGTGAAGGACTTCGTCCTGGGCGGGCTGTGGCCGCTGCTCGGCTCCGCGTTCATGATGTGGGCGTTCGTCGAGTCGCTCAGCGAACTCTCCGTGAGCGCGCTCGTCATCGGGCTCGGCGGGCTCGCCGCCGGAGTCGTACCGCTGCTCGTGTACCGGCGGAAGGGCAGTGCCTTCTTCCGCCCGGCCCGGCTCGACGCGGGCGCCGCCCTCGCCGCCGCCGAGGCGTTCACGTCCCCGCACTCGCCGCGCGCCCGCCGCGCGGACGAGTCACTCGCCACCGACTTCTGACGGCCTGTCGGTCTTCGTTCGAGAGGGGGTACCGGGATGGCCGCTCTGCGCCGCCGCTCGGCCCGGCAGAGCCGGGGGTTCGTACCGGACTTCGACCCGGACTTCGGCGACCGGGCGCTCACCGAGGCCCGGCACGACATGGTCATCGGGCGCTGGCAGGGCGTCCGCGACCTGCTCGCCGCCACCGGCGACGACTGGGCCCGCCGCACCCACCGGCTCCGGCTGCTCTCCCACGCCGCGGCCGGCAGCTCCACCGTCGAGACCTGGCGGGCCGCCGAGGCGGGCAACCCGGACGCGGCCGTGCTGCGCGCCGCCACCGAGGTCGTCCGCGTCTTCGACACCGCCATCGCCGCGGGCCGCGGCGCCACCGTCGACCGCGGCCGCATCGACGCCGCCGTCGACACCTGCCTGGCGGCCGCCGAGGCCGCGCCGCCCGACCCCATGCCCTGGGTGTCGCTGCTCTCCGTCGCCCGGCTGTACGAGGGCGGGGTGCCGCGCCGCGAGCTGCGCCGCTGGTTCGACGAACTGCGCCGCCGCGACCCGTACAACCTCGAAGGCCACACCCAGGTGCTGCGCTACTGGTCCGCCCGCTGGCACGGCACCCACGGCGCCATGTACGACTTCGCCCGCGACGCCGCCGGCGTCGCCCCGCCCGGCTCCCCGCTCCCCGTCCTCGTCCAGATCGCCCGCGTCGAGGAGTACCGCTACATCGCCGACGGCGCCCTCGGCCGCGGTCCCGTCCGCGGCTTCGACCAGCACTGGAAGCACGAGCTGGCGGTCACGGAGCTGCGCAGGACCCACGCCCGCTGGATCGGCGGCCGGGGCGACGGCGTGCCCGTCGCCCCGGAAGAGGTCGCCGAACTCAACTACCTCGCGCACGCCGCCTGTTACGCGGGCCAGGTGGAGGTGGCCCGGGAGCTGCTCGGCCTGCTCGGGGCGCGGGCGGCGTGGGTGCCCTGGGTGTACACGGGGGAGCCGGCCGAGCAGTTCGTCCGCTTCCGTGAGGGCCTCGGGGTGGGGTCCGGAACCGGCCAGGGAACCGGCCCGGGGGCGGGCTGATGAACACTGGGCGACAGGGGCCGCCCGGGTCGTAGGGGCCGGAGAGGGCGGCCGCTAACCTTACGTGTCCGCCCTGGCCAGGGATGAAGGACACATACCGCACCCAACCCAACCCAACTCATGTGAAGGGGTTCGCCCATGGGTATCCGGAGCTTGCTGCGCAAGGTTTTCGGCCGCGACCGCACGACGACCGCGACCACCCTCGAACCCCCGACCGCGACCGCCTCGGTCCCGGCCCAGGCCACCGCGCCGGAGACGGCGGAGGCGTCGGAGGCGGCGGAGCCCGCGGAGCAGGTGGCCGCCGAGGTGGCGACTTCGGCTGCGGCTACGGCTACTGCTACTGCTGCGGCTGCGGAGCCGGTGCTCCCGGCCCAGTCGGCGGCCGAGCGCGCGGCCGAGGACCTGGTCGCGGCGGCGTTCGACAACCCGCAGATCCCGCAGGCGCGGAAGGCGGGCGCGGGCGCGGAAGCGGCTGCGGAGGAGGAGGCCGAGGCGGAGGCGGAGGCGAGCGTCACGGCTGAGCCGGAGGAGGATGCCAAGGCTGAGGCGGAGGCCGACGAGGAAGCCGAGGCGGCCGTCGCGGCGGAGGCGGAGGCTGAGGCGGAGGCGCGGGTGGCGGAGACCGCGGCCGAGGCGGAGACCGACACGGAGCCGGAGACGGAGACGGAGCCGGAGCAGGCGGGTACGGAGCCGGGGGCGGCCGTTGCCGAGTCGGACGCGGCCGTCGAGGCGGAGGCAGAGCCGACGGCCGAGGCCACGGATGAGGCCGACGCCGAGGCGACCGCGGAGCCGACGGCTGTCGAGTCGGACGCGGAGGCGACTGCGGACGCCATCGAGGCGAACGCATCGGAGCCGGAGCCGGAGTCGGAGACCGTCGCCGAGGCTGACGCCGAGCCGGCCGTCGCCGCTGACGCGGAGGCCCCCGCCGCCGAGCCGACGGCCGACGTCACGGATGAGGCCGACGCCGAGGCGACCGCCGAGTCCGACACCACCGCTGTCGCGGAACCCGTCACCGGTCCGGAGGCCGAGCCGGTCGCCGCGCCGAGCGACGAGACCACCGCGACGGACACCGTCGCGACCGAGGACACGCCCGCTGAGGAGCCGCCGGCCGCCGACGCCGAGGCGACCGCCGACGTCCCCGCGTCGGAGGAGCCCACCGAGCCGCAGGCGGAGGCCGTCGTCGCGGCAGCCGACGAGCCGCAGGCGGAAACCCCGGTCGCGGCAGCTGACGAGCCGCAGACGGAGACCCTCGCCGCGGCAGCCGACGAACCCCAGGCGGAAACCCTCGCCGCGGCAGCCGACGAACCCCAGGCGGAGGCCCCCGTCGCGGCAGCCGACGAGCCGGTCACCACCCCGGCCGAGGCCCCCGCGCAGCCGGAGACCGAGCTCGTCGCCGCTGCGGGCGACGACACGGCCCCCGCGCAGCCGGAGACCGAGACCCCGGCGGACGCCCCCGCCGTCGCCGAGACCCCGGCCGCAGAGGCGCCCGCCGCCGACGCCCCCGCCCTCTCCCTCGCCCGCGTCAAGGCGGCCGCGCCCCAGCTCGTCGACGCCTACAAGGCCGCCGGCGCGGTCCTCAAGAAGCAGGGGCTGACCGGGGCGCGGGCCGCCGTCTACCTCGTGGTCGACCGGTCCGGGTCGATGCGGACGTACTTCAAGGACGGGTCGGTCCAGCGCCTGGCCGAGCAGACCGTGGCCCTCGCCGCGCACCTCGACGAGGACGCCGCCGTCACCACCGTGTTCTTCTCGACGGAGATCGACGGCACCGCCGTCCTCCGTCCCGCGGACCTCACCCCCACCCGGGTCGAGGAGATCAACGCGACGCTGCCCCGGATGGGCCGCACCAACTACGACCGCGCGATCGAGGAGGTCCTCGCGCTCCACGAGAAGAGCGAGGACCCGTCCCGCCCGGCGCTCGTCGTGTTCCAGACGGACGGCGCGCCGGACGCGAAGACGCCGGCGACCCAGGCGCTGACGGACGCGGCGGACCGGCCGTACGCGACGCACTGGCGGTTCACGGTGTGGGGCGAGGAGGAGACGAAGGCGTTCGACTACCTCCGTAAGCTCGCCACCCCTCGTACGGCTGTGCACTTCGCCGGCCCGACGCCGGTCGAGACGCCGCACGCCGCGTTCTACGGCGCCCTGCTCGCCGACTGGTCGCTCTGACGACCGCATAGCCAGGAAGGCCCGGAGAGGCCGGGGAGGCCGGGGGCCGAGGGGAACGTCACCCTCCGCCCCCGGCCTCCCGCCGTTTATCCGTGTGAGAGGGACTCGCCCCGGCCGTTAAAATTCGCACCATGGCGGCCACTGGATCCGAGAAGCAGGGCTCGAAGGCGTTCTACGTCACGACCCCCATCTACTACGTCAACGACGCTCCTCACCTGGGCCACGCCTACACGACCGTCGCAGGCGACGTGCTCACCCGCTGGCACCGCCAGCGCGGTGAGAAGGTGTGGTACCTCACCGGCACGGACGAGCACGGTCAGAAGATCATGCGCACCGCGGAGGCGAACAACGTCACGCCCCAGGAGTGGTGCGACAAGCTCGTCGAGGAGGCGTGGAAGCCCCTCTGGGAGCACCTGAACATCGCGAACGACGACTTCATCCGCACCACCCAGAAGCGTCACACCGACCGCGTCCAGGAGTTCGTGCAGGACCTGTACGACAAGGGCGAGATCTACAAGGGCGGCTACGAGGGCCCGTACTGCGTGGGCTGCGAGGAGTACAAGCTCCCGGGCGATCTCATCGAGGCCGAGGACGGCACGAAGCTGTGCGCCGTCCACAAGAGGCCGGTGGAGATCCTCAAGGAGGAGAACTACTTCTTCAAGCTGAGCGAGTACGGTCCGAAGCTGCTCGAGTTCTACGAGGCGAACCCGGGCTTCATCCAGCCGGAGTCGGCCCGCAACGAGGTCGTGAACTTCGTCAAGCAGGGCCTGCAGGACCTGTCGATCTCCCGCTCGACCTTCGACTGGGGCATCCCGATCCCGTGGGACGACAAGCACGTCATCTACGTGTGGGTCGACGCGCTCCTGAACTACGCGACGGCGGTCGGCTACAACGAGAACCCGGCGAAGTTCGACGAGACCTTCCCGGCCGACACCCACATCGTCGGCAAGGACATCCTGCGCTTCCACGCGGTGATCTGGCCGGCGATGCTGATGGCGCAGGGCCTGCCGGTCCCGGGCCGGGTGGCTGCCAACGGCTGGCTGATGGTCGGCGGCGAGAAGATGTCGAAGTCGAACCTGACCGGCATCAAGCCGCAGGACCTGACCTCGCACTTCGGCGTGGACGCGTACCGCTGGTACTTCCTGCGCGCGATCGCGTTCGGCAGCGACGGCTCGTTCTCGTGGGAGGACTTCTCCGCCCGCTACACCTCCGAGCTGGCCAACGACTACGGCAACCTCGCCTCGCGCGTGGCGGCGATGGTCGGCAAGTACTTCGGCGGCGAGCTGCCGGCGTCGACGGCCGACGGCGACGCGGAGAAGGCGGTCCAGGAGGGCCTGGCGAAGGCCGTGGCCGCCGCGGACGAGAAGATCGGCGAGGAGCTGGACTTCCAGGGCGGCATCCTGGCGATCTTCGACTTCGTGAAGCAGGTCAACGGCTACATCACCGAGCAGGAGCCCTGGAAGGTCGCGAAGGACGAGTCGGAGGAGGGCCGCGCCCGCCTGGCGACGATCCTCTACACGGCAGCAGAGTCCCTCCGCGCCGTCGCCGTCCTCCTGAACCCGATCATGCCCGAGACCTCCCAGAAGCTCTGGGACTCCCTGGGCGCCGAGCCGGCCCTGGGCGCCCTCGCCGCCCAGCCGGTCCAGGACGCCGCCACCTGGGGCCTCCTCCCGGCCGGCGCCACGGTGACGAAGGGCGCGGTCCTCTTCCCGCGCCTGGAGGACCCGAAGAAGGACTGACGCTCCGCTCTTCCGTACGCCACGAAGGCCGCCGCCCCACACGGGGACGGCGGCCTTCGCCATATCCGGACCAACCTGACAGAAGAAGCGTTTCTCCATTGCATCCGGAAACCCACTCCTGCGAGCATCGCGGCTCCATGGGCGAGCAGGGGGAGACGCGCATGCAGGTGGCGGAGACCACGACGGACCCGCGCCGCGAGTTCGCGGTGCTGCTGGGCGAGTTCCGGCGTACGGCGGTGCTCGTGCCCGTCGATCCGTACGGGAGCCCTTGGACCGCCGAGCAGGGCGGGGTGCGCTGGATCTGCGCGTTCTCGGACGAGCCGGCGCTGGCACGCTTCGCGTACGCACAGCAGGAAGCGGCCCGCGAGTGGGAGTACCGGACGATCCTCGGGGCCCGGCTGCTCGACGTCCTCGTGCCGACGCTGGCGAAGGCGGGCGTCCCGGCCGGGGTGGCGCTGGACGCGGGGAGCGAGGACGGGATGCTGTTCCCGCCGGTCGAGGGTGTCGTGCCGGAGACGGCGGTGACCCGATGACGGATCCTGATCTGAAGGCGTCCGGCGAGGCGCTGAAGCTGATCGCCCAGGGCATCGACAAGGCGCACGGCGAGCTGAAGGACCTGTCGATCGGACAGCAGGCGATCACCGGCCGCGGTTTCGAGCGGCTCGCGCTGACCGGCGTACAGCTGGGCCACCAGGGCCTCGCCGAGCAGTTCGAGACGTTCTGCGAACGGTGGGGCTGGGGCGTGCGGGACCTCATGCAGAAGGCAAACGTGTTCGCGGCGTCACTGGGGCTGACCGCCGGGGCGTTCGCCGAGCAGGAGGAGTACATCAAGGGCACGTTCAAGATCGTCACGAACGCGGTCAACGGCAACCCGCACCTCTCCGAGGACGAGGTCAAGGAGAAGAGCTGGGCCGAGATACGCAACCAGTCGCCGTACGACGGCGCCGACTGGAGCCCGGAGTCGTTCCGCGACGCCCAGGGCCGGGTCGAGCAGACCTGGCGGGACACCACGTACGACGTCGGGGACGGGGTCTTCGACTCCGCGCGGAACGCGGGGCTGCTGGATCCCGAGGCGCGGGAGCGGGTGGACGCGCGGATGCGTGAGCAGCTGGAGCCCACGGAGGAAACGGTCCGCCGGGCGCAGGAGCCGAACTGGGGGGATCGCTGAGCCGTGGCCGGCTGGGGGGAACTGTTCGACAAGGGTGCCGACATCGTCGGCGACGGCATCGACTGGGGCAAGCGGAAGGTCGGCGAGGGCGTCGACAAGGCGACCGACGCGGCCGGCTGGGGCCTGGAGCAGGTGGGCGCCGACGGCTGGGCGGACAAGGTCGAGGACTGGGGTGACGGGGCCGCGTCGTGGCTCGGGGCGGAGGTCGGTGAGGCGCAGCTCGGCCAGACCGACGAGCCGGACGAGCTGATCCACGGCAAGACCGGCGACATCACGGCCGCGGTGACCAACCTCCGCGACTTCCAGTCCGCCTTCGACAGCGTCGGCAACGGCCTCAAGGGCCTGGAGGCGACCGACCGCTGGAAGGGCGAGGCCGCCCGGGCCTTCCAGGAGAAGTTCCGGGCGCTGCCGCCGGACTGGCTGCGCGCGGCGGACGCCTTCGGCGCAGCGGCCGGCGCCCTGGAGACGTACGCGCACACGGTGACCTGGGCGCAGGGCAAGGCGCGCGAGGCGATCGAGCTCCACCAGCAGGGCGAGGCCACCTCCAGGGCGGCCGTCGACGCGTACAACAAGAAGGTCGACGCCTACAACGCGGCCCGTACCGGCGAGAACCCGTTGCCGAAGCCCGGCGAGTTCACCGACCCCGGCGAGGCCCAGCGCGCCCGCGCCCGCGAGATCCTCGCGGATGCTCGCCGCCAGCGCGACGAGGCCGCCGAACGGGCGAAGGGCGCGGTCTCCGCCGCCCTCGCCCACGCCCCGGCCGAGCCGTCGGCCGCGGACCGGCTTCGCCTCGACGCCATGGACTACGCCGTGGGCCAGGGCACGGAGCTGCTGCACGTCACGGGCGGCGCGGTGAAGGGCGTCGTCGGCCTCTCCAACTTCGTCCGCTCGGTCAACCCCCTGGACTCGTACAACATCACGCACCCGGCCGCCTACTACGAGAACGTCAGCATGACGCTGGCCGGGATCGCGTCGACGGCCGCGCACCCGGACCGGGCGCTGAAGAACTCGTGGGAGGCGTTGAAGAGCGACCCGAGCGAGTTCTTCGGCCGACTGCTGCCGGAGCTGATCGGGACGAAGGGCCTGGGCGGGCTGAAATCTCTGACGCGGCTGAAGCAGGCGGAGCGCCTGGAGGAGCTGAAGCCGGGCGGGAAGGGCACGGCGTCGGCCCAGCACGCGAAGGAACCGGAAGGCAGGAGCCAGGCGAGCACGGAGCGGAGATGCGCGAGCGATCCGGTCGACGTGGCCACCGGCCGGATGATCCTCCCGCAGACCGACCTCTCGCTGCCGGGTGCGTTCCCGCTGGTGTTCACCCGTACCTTCGAGTCCTCGTACCGCACCGGCCGCTGGTTCGGCCCCACCTGGGCGAGCACGCTCGACCAGCGCCTGGAGATCGACGCGAAGGGCGTCGTCCTGCTCTGCGAGGACGGCAGCATCCTCGCCTTCCCGCACCCGGCACCGGGGGTGCCGGTGCTGCCGACGCACGGCACGCGCCGCTGGACGCTTGACCGGGACGCGTTGGGCGACACCTACACCGTCACGGCCCCGGAGACCGGCGTCGTCCGCCATTTCGCTGTTGTCGGCGAGGGGGACGAAGCGACGCTGGTCCAGCTCGACGACCGCAACGGCAACTGGATCAGCTTCGGGTACGACGCGGAGGGCGCGCCCACGGAGGTCGTCCACCACGGCGGCTACCGGCTCCGCCTGACCACCGACGGACCACGTGTGACCGCGCTGCACCTGGGCGACCAGGAGGTCCGGCGCTACGGCTACGACGAGGACGGCCATCTGACCTCCGTCGCGGACTCCACCGGCCTGCCAACGCTCTTCGCCTACGACGAGCACGGCCGGATGACGTCGTGGACCGACACCAACGGCTATCGCTACGACTACGAGTACGACGAGCGCGACCGCTGCGTCTGGCAGTCGGGCCGTGACGGCGTGATGGCTGGACGTTTCACGTGGAACATCGGTGAATCCGGCAGCGGTGAGACCACGTACACGGACGCGCTCGGCCGCACGACCCGCTTCGAGGTCGACGAGCGGGCCCGGATCACGTCCGAGACCGGCCCGGACGGGGCCGTCACCCGCTTCACGCACGACGGCCGGGGCCGCGTCCTGTCCCGTACCGACCCCCTCGGGCACACCACCCTCTT
Source organism: Streptomyces sp. NPDC003943 (assembly GCF_053605265.1). Lineage (NCBI taxonomy): Bacteria > Bacillati > Actinomycetota > Actinomycetes > Kitasatosporales > Streptomycetaceae > Streptomyces > Streptomyces sp. NPDC003943. The sequence continues at coordinate 12,216 of NZ_JBSGIW010000017.1, forward strand.
CGCGTACGACGAGGAGGGACGGCTCGCCTCCGTCACCCGCCCCGACGGCCGGACCCTGTCGGCGGAGTACGACGGGCTCGGCCTGCCGGTGAAGGTCACGCGCGCGGACGGGACCAGGATCCGGCAGACGTACGACGAGCGCGGCAACCGCACGTCGGTGACGGAACCTTCGGGCGCGCGCACGGAGTTCACGTACGACGACCGGGGCCGGCTGGTGGCGGTGACGGACCCGCTGGGCGCCGTCACCCGGTTCCGTACGGACGCGACGGGCCTGCCGGTCTCGGTCACGGACCCGCTGGGTGCGACGACGACCTACGAGCGCGACGCCTTCGGCCGTACGGTCCGGATCACGGACGCGAAGGGCACGCGGACGAGGCTGGAATGGACGCCCGAGGGCCGTCTGGCCCGCCGGGTCGCCCCGGACGGGTCCGCTGAATCCTGGACGTACGACGGCGAGGGCAACTGCCTCACCCACACGGACGCCCTCGGCGGCACCACCACCTTCGCCTACGGCGACTTCGACGTCCTCGCCTCCCGCACCGACCCGGACGGCACGCGCCACACCTTCACCCACGACGCCTCGCTCCAGCTGACGCAGGTCACCAACCCTCAGGGCCTGACCTGGAGGTACGCGTACGACGAGGCGGGTCGCACGGTCGCGGAGACGGACTTCGACGGGCGGACGCTGTCTTACGCGTACGACCCGGCGGGTCGGCTGGCCGCCCGTACGAACGCGCTCGGCCAGACGGTCAGCTTCGAGCGGGACGCACTCGGCAAGGTCGTCCGCAAGGACGCGGACGGCGCGGTCACGACGTACGAGTACGACATCTTCGACGAGCTGGGCGTGGCAGCGGGCCCGGATGTCACGCTGACCCGCCTGCGGAACCGGCACGGGCACCTCGTCTCGGAGACGGTCAACAACCGAACGCTCTCCTTCACCTATGACGAGGTGGGCCGGAGGACGGGCCGGAGGACACCGGGCGGGGCGGTGAGCTCGTGGTCGTACGACGCGGCGGGCAGGCGGTCGGACCTGACGACGTCGGGTCGGTCGCTGACGTTCACGCACGACGAGCTGGGCCGCGAAGTGTCCCGCGCGGTGGGCGACTTCACGTCCCTCACCTCCACCTTCGACGAGGTGGGGAGACTGACGTCGCACGAGGTGAGGGGCCGGGGTGGCCGCCTCCAGCACCGGGCGTACCACTACCGCCCCGACGGCGGCCTCGTCGGCATCGACGACCAGCTGGCCGGCCCGCGCCGCTTCGACCTCGACGCGGCGGGCCGCGTGACGCGGGTGTCGGCCGACCGGTGGACCGAGCGGTACGCCTACGACGAGGCCGGCAACCAGACCGACGCGTCCTGGCCCGGCCCGGGCACCGAGGCGGCGGGCCCGCGCGCCTACTCGGGCACCCGCATCACCCACGCGGGCGCGGTCCGCTACGAACACGACTCCCAGGGCCGCGTCGTCCTTCGCCAGAAGACCCGCCTCTCCCGGAAGCCGGACACCTGGCACTACACGTGGGACGCCGAGGACCGCCTGACCTCCGTCACCACCCCCGACGGCACGGAATGGCGCTACGTCTACGACCCGCTGGGCCGCCGCGTCGCCAAGCACTCCCCCACGGAGACCGTCCACTTCACCTGGGACGGCACCACCCTCTGCGAGCAGTCCACCGAAACCCTCACCCTGACCTGGGACCACGCGGGCCTGCGCCCCCTCGCCCAGACGGAACACCGCCGCGACACCGACCAGACCCGCTTCTTCGCCATCGTCACCGACCTGATCGGCACCCCGACGGAACTCGTCGACGAGTCCGGCACCCTCGCCTGGCGCACCCGCACCACCCTCTGGGGCACCACCACCTGGACCCGCGACGCCACCGCCTACACCCCCCTCCGCTTCCCCGGCCAGTACTTCGACCCGGAGTCCGGCCTCCACTACAACTACTTCCGCTACTACGACCCCGAACCGGGCCGCTACCTTTCCCAGGACCCCCTGGGCCTGGCCCCGGCCCCGAACCCGGCGACGTACGTCCACAACCCGCACACGTGGAGCGACCCGCTGGGGCTCTCGGAGTGCAAGGAATTCACCAAGGGGACAACCCTTGGCGACGTTAGTAAAATTCACGGCTGGGTCCCTGATTCCATTCCCGAAGAGTCCCTGGAAGTGCTTCGAGACATGGAGAAATACAACTTCGCATATGGAGGCGGACCTGGTTTCTACGGACCAAAGTATTAGACCGAGCCGTTCGAAAACGATGTCCGAAGGGGCGGCCACCAACTCCCCACTCACGAGCCCTCCGGCAAACCAATCACATATCAAGAGTATGGAACTTACCCGTCACCAGACAATCCAGAGCCGGGCGGAGAACGTTGGGTGTTCGGTAGTGATGGATCTGCCTACTATACTCCGACCCATTACCAGACGTACATCGTAGGCAGGAGTCCAAGATGGGCGGAGCAGTGAACGAAGTGACGTCGTCAATTCACATCACCCCATGGATGCACATCGCCACAACAGGCGGCGGGGTGCCCCTCAATGAGCTCCTACCCACAACTGGCAGAGTTTACGTAGCTCGCCTAAACGGGCGGGATATGACCGACGAGACGTCGACATTCCAGCTGTTTTGGGAAACCTTGAAGTTCCCCGATTACTTCGGCTGGAACTGGCACGCATTCTACGATTGCCTTCGCGACCTCCAATGGCTTTCATCGGATCATCATATCCTGATCATCGAATCCGCCGAGGCCGCACTATCCGAGGACGACACCGCCCGAGAAGAGTTTTTCAGAGCATTGTGGCGCGCCGGACAGCGGCGGTCTTTTGTCAAGCGACCTGAGGGCGTGACACTGAGCAGACTCTGCATTGTCCTTTCATGCGACGGGGGATCCGTCCCTGAACTTTCAAGCCGCCTTGGAGAATTCAAAAATTAGCCCCGCCACTGGCGGGCGTTCAATCAGGAAGACAGGCGGCCACCATGTGGGACAACGGTAAATTGCAGGTCCATTCGATCGAGCAACGTGACGATTATGGAGGTGTCTGCGTCGTCCGATGCATCGGCGGAGTCGTCCGGATGGGGCAGGCGTTCCTGATCGAACATGGTCAACACCCCCGATCGCTCACCCTAGAGCGGATCGAACGCTATCGTCAGCCCGTTGAATTCTTCGATCCACCGCATTCCGCCTTAATCTACCTGTCCGGCGGTCCACTCACCGGAATCCACGAGGGGACGGTCCTGGTGGGCATGCCGGAAACACTAGGCACAGCCGAGCCGGCAAAGGCCGCTCGGCTCGGCCGTTTGATCCAGACCGGCCTCGCCGTCTCGAACGACTCGGCACCCCGCGACATCCCCTCTGTCCTGGAGGCACTGCGGAGCGTTGCGAATTGGGAGATTCAGCCTGCGACTAAAGTCCCCTTGAGCCACCCGAAGGCCCTGCAGGAGGTCGACCATCAGTGGCAGCTCCACGCCGAGCGGAATGGACTGTTTAGGGATGATGGCTCCTTCCTGCTGAGCATCTCCGGTACGGGAGCATCGACACTCGGCTGGGCTGTGGTGAAGTGGGCGCCCGGCACGGAGCTCGCGCCACGGCTCGTGCAGCGTGACGAGGGGCTGGATTTCCTGGCGATGTCGCTGGACGGAAAAATGGTGTGCGCCGTGACTGAAGAGGAATACGACTACTGGATCGTCGTCCAGCATCTTGGGTAGAGGACCGACCGCGTCGCCGAGGGGTCGTGCGGAGCTCGACAGCGCGGTCAGCTTCAGACGGCCGCGCCGGTATGCCTCAGCACGAGCCCCCGGCGTACGAGACGAAGCCCGCCCAGGCGGTCGGGGCCACGGTGAGGTGGGGGCCGGGGAGGTTCTTGGAGTCGCGGATGTGGATCAGGGACGGGCCGGTGGCGATCTCGACGCAGGAGTCGCCCTCGCTGCCGCTGCTGTAGCTGCTCTTGAACCACACCAGTTCAGAGACGTCCTCGGCCGAGCTGTTGTGGATCATGTCTCTCCTAGCAGTTGCTCGATGAAGACCGCGGACTCGCGGGGCGTGAGAGCCTGAGCCCGGATGATGCCGTAGCGCAGTTCAAGGATACGGAGATGGCGCGGCTCGGTCACGGGCCGCCCGTTGGCGACGACGGGAGAGCGCCCGACCGCAGAGCCGTCCGCGAACTTAAGCACCTCGATCCCGCCGTCCACCCCGGCGTGCTCCTCGCAGTCCGTGGGCATCACATGCAGCTCGATGTTCCTCATCTTGCCGATCTCCAGCAGGTGTTCGAGCTGTCGGCGCAGTATCGGACGGCCGCCGAGCGGGCGGCGCAGCGTCCACTCCTCCAGGACGAAGCTGAGCTCGGGAGCGATCCCGGTCGAAGATCGCCTTGCGCGCCACGCGCGCCGCCATGTACCGCTCGACCTCGTCCTTCGTGTACGCCGGGCGGCGCATGGCGAGCAGTCCGTGCGCGTACTCGGGCGTCTGGAGCAGGCCGTGGATGTTGAGCGGGTCGTAGAGGTGCATCTCCGCTGTCGTGGCTTCGAGTTTCGCCAGGTCGCGGACCTTCTTGGGGTAGCGGACCTTCGCCACGTCCTCTTTCATGGCCTTCAACAGACCGTCCGCGCTCAGGACCTCGTCCGCCTTGTCCAGGAATTCCGGGCGCGGGATCCTCCTCCCGCCCTCCAGCTTGTAGATCATGTCCTCGCCGTAGCCGACCGTCGTCCCGAACTCGGCGGCGTTCATGCCCATCGCCTCGCGCCGCAGCTTCAACTGCCGTCCCACCGTGGCGATGACCGCCAGGCCCCACTCGTCGTCCGGGTCCACTTCCCAACCGGGCTCGTCCACCGCCATGCCGTACCCCTCCGTCGTCCTGTGCACCGCGAACCCTCTACCCGTGGGCGCGGTCCCGGCAGTCCGGACAACAGTGGACAGACTCCGGACAGTCGCGCTTCGCACCGAAGCCCAAGCGCTTGGGCTTCGGTGGTTCGGGTGGCCCCAACTACCAAGGACGACAGGTGAAATGACCCCACCAAACCCACCCTTTCCCGCCCGCAGCGGGGCGATCACTCGCTCGGGTGAAATATGCCAACGGGACTGGCATTGGGGCGGGTTGGTTGATCTACGCTCAGCGCACACAGGCAGCACCTGCCCCCAGACATGAGTCGGCCCTCGCCGGGACTAGCGATCCCAGTGCGAGGGCCTGACCAACGAGGAAGAAAGCCCTTCCCGGTGGATAGCCAGAACACTAGCGTGCGCCCGCACGCCCCGTCCCGTCGCGCGCGGAAAAACCACCCCTCCGGTGGAGGTGTGGTCCACGACAACACCCGGCACGCCAGCCGGTTCACCGTCGTCGGCAACCATCTCGCCCAGCACGCCGAGCTCTCGCTCGTCGCGATCGGGCTGGCCACGCACATCCAGTCGCTGCCGACCGGTGCCGCCGTCGACATCAAGAGCCTCGCCGGGCGCTTCCCCGAGGGCACGACCCGGATCGCCGCCGCGCTGCGGGAGCTGGAGGCGCACGGCTATCTGCGGCGGACGCGCGAGCGGACGGCGAGCGGGCGGATGATCACGCGTACGGTCTCCTGCAACCAGCCGGGCCGGAGCGGCGGCAAGGACACCGGCGGCGAACCGCCGCCCAAGCCCAGGCCCCGCCAGCCGAAGGAGCCGCGCCGCCGCGCCCTGCCCGCCGTACCGCAGCCGGCGTGGCCGAGGCCCGACCTGTTGGAGACCGCGCACGCCGTGCTCGGCTGCCTCCGCCTCGAAGACCGCCGGCTGCTGCTCTCCGCCGCCGACACCGAACACCTCGTCCCAGGCGTCGTGTCCTGGCTGGAACGGGACGTCTCCTCCGAGGCCGTGCACCACGCCCTGACCGACGATCTCCCGCGCGAACCCCTGCGTCGCCCCGCCGCCCTCCTGGCCCACCGCCTCGCCGACCGCCTCCCGCCCCTGCCACCGTTCCGGGCGCCGGAGCCACCCCCGCCCGTCCGTTATCCGCTCCGGAACTGCGACGGCTGCGACCGGGCCTTCCGCGGCCCGGACCCTGGCGAATGCCGCCCCTGCAAGAACAGGAAAGAGCATGGTCAGCTCGCCCCATGAAGCGATGCACCGCATCTTCCAGCACGATCTGCGCCTGTTCAGCCGCCTGTCGGGGCTACTCGGGCTGCCTCTTCCTCCTCCCGTCGAGGTAACCGTCCTGCCCACCGACCTCACCGAGGCTCGCCCCGTCGAGCGCCGGGTGGACACCCTTCTGCGCCTGGACAGCGAGGAGGACGGCTCCCTCCTCCTCGCCATCGAGGCCCAGGGAAAGCAGGACCCCGACAAGCCGGCGAGCTGGGCGTACTACACGGCGTACCTGTGGACGAAGTACCGGCTCCCGACTGCGCTGCTGGTCGTGTGCCAGGACCGCGCCACCGCCGAGTGGGCCGGGCGAGCTGTGTCCAGCGGACCGCGCCACCTGCCCACCCTCACCATCCGGCCGGTGGTCGTCGGGCCCCACAACATGCCTGTGATCACCGATCCCGCCGAGGCCCGCGCCGATCTGGCGCTGGCCACCCTGTCGGCCATCACGCACGTGGGCGATCCGGACATTGGTGCCATACTGAAGGCGCTGTCCACCGCTCTGCGAGACGTCCCTGAGGATGTCGCTGACCCGATCATCGAACTCACCACCCAGGGGCTGGAAAGGCGACCAGCCCTAGAGCTCTGGAGGAACCTGGTGGCCGTGGACCTCTCCTTCTACAAGTCGGTCATCTCCGAGGAGATCCGGGACGAGGGCCGGGCTCAGGGCCTGACCCAGGGCAGCGTCGACGCCATACTGATCATCCTGGAGCAGCGCGGCCTCGACGTCCCCGACGACGTCCGCGACCGCGTCACGAGCTGCGACGACCCTGAGGTGCTGCGCCGCTGGATCGCGCGCGCCGTCACCGTCTCCTCTCCCGAGGAGATCTTCGCCGGCGAGGACGAGTAGCACTCGGCACATACGGGTGAGGCCCGGAACCGTTCGTACGGTTCCGGGCCCCTTCACAGCCGAATGCTCAGGCGCGTCAGCCGCGCGCCGCGTCCGGGTGCACCGCCTCCGACACCGGGCGGCCCTCCACGACCTTCGCCTCGGCCGGCTTGCGCAGGGCGATGTGGAGCTCGCGCAGGCGGGCCTCGTCGAGCTCGGTCGGGGCGCCCATCATCAGGTCCTGGGCGTTGCCGTTGAGCGGGAAGGCGATCGTCTCGCGGATGTTGGGCTCGTCGGCGAGGAGCATCACGATGCGGTCGACGCCCGGGGCGATGCCGCCGTGCGGCGGGGCGCCGAACTGGAAGGCGCGGAGCATGCCGGCGAACTCGGTCTCGACGACCTCGCGCGGGTAGCCGGCGATCTCGAAGGCCTTGAACATGATGTCGGGCTCGTGGTTCCGGATCGCGCCGGAGGACAGCTCGATGCCGTTGCAGACGATGTCGTACTGCCAGCCGAGGATGTCCAGCGGGTCCTGGGTCTCCAGGGCCTCAAGGCCGCCCTGCGGCATCGAGAAGGGGTTGTGCGAGAAGTCGATCTTGCCGGTCTCCTCGTCCTTCTCGTACATCGGGAAGTCGACGATCCACGCGAAGCGGAAGACGTTCTCCTCGAACTGGCCGGCACGCTTGGCGGCCTCGACCCGGACCGGGCCCATGATCTTGGAGACCTCGTCGAACTCGCCGGCACCGAAGAACACGGCGTGGCCCTCGGCCAGGCCGAGGCGCTCGGTGAGGACCTTGACGTTCTCCTCGGTGAGGAACTTGGCGATGGGGCCGGTGAGGGCGCCGCCCTCGCCGACGCGCACCCAGGCCAGGCCCTTGGCGCCGAGGGAGACGGCGAAGTCGCCGAGGCCGTCGAAGAACTTGCGCGGCTGGTCACCGGTGTTCGGGACGGCGAGCGCGCGGACGTGCTTGCCGGCGAACGCCTTGAACTCCGACTTCTCGAAGACGTCGGTGATGTCGACGAGTTCGAGGGAGGTGCGCAGGTCGGGCTTGTCGTTGCCGTACTTCAGCATCGACTCGCGGAACGGGATCCGCGGGAACGGGGAGGTGACGTGGCGGCCGCCGCCGAACTCCTCGAAGAGTTCGGTCATCAGCTTCTCGATCGGCTGGAAGACGTCCTCCTGCTCGACGAAGCTCATCTCGACGTCGAGCTGGTAGAACTCGCCCGGCGAGCGGTCGGCGCGGGCGTCCTCGTCGCGGAAGCAGGGCGCGATCTGGAAGTAGCGGTCGAAGCCCGAGATCATCAGCAGCTGCTTGAACTGCTGCGGGGCCTGCGGCAGGGCGTAGAACTTGCCCGGGTTCAGGCGGGACGGGACGACGAAGTCACGGGCGCCCTCGGGGGAGGTCGCGGTGAGGATCGGGGTCGCCATCTCGTTGAAGCCGAGCGCCACCATCTTGGAGCGGATGGAGGCGATGACGGCGGAGCGCAGCATGATGTTCCGGTGCATGCGCTCGCGGCGCAGGTCGAGGAAGCGGTACTCGAGCCGCCGCTCCTCGTTCACGCCGTCGTCGGTGTTGATGGTGAACGGGATCTGCTGCGCCGCGCCGAGCACCTCGACCTCGGCGGCCTCGATCTCGATCTCGCCGGTGGCCAGGTCCGGGTTGACGTTCTCGGCGCCGCGGGAGACGACCTTGCCGTCGACGCGGACGACGGTCTCCTTCGTCAGCTTGTCGAGGACCTCGGCCGCGGCGGTGCCGGGGCGGGCGACCAGCTGGGTGATGCCGTAGTGGTCGCGCAGATCGATGAAGAGGATGCCGCCCAGGTCGCGCCGATTGTGCAGCCAGCCGCTCAGCCGGACGTCGGTGCCGACGTCAGAGGCGCGGAGCTCGCCGCAGGTGTGGGACCTGTACCGATGCATCGTCGTTCATCCAGTCTTCGGGATCGGTGGAGTATCGCTTGATATATCAAGCCCACCCAGGGTACCGGGCCACCCAAGATCGCGATTCGAATACTCTCGGTGGCGATCTGTGGCGGCTCGCTGTCCGATATTCATAAAGTAGGGCAATGCGCACCGAGGACGTCCTGGCGGCCATCGCGACCGGCCTGTGGCGCTGGGACAACGCCTCCCGGACCGTCACGCTCGATGCCGAGGCGGCCCGGCTGCTCGGGCTGCCCGCCGAGCCCGTGCGGCTCAGCGAGGCGGCGGTGCGGTCGCGCTTCCATCCGGTCGACTGGAACGAGATCGACGGGGTCGTCGCCCTCGCCGTCGCCGAGGGGACCCTGGCCGAGGCCCGGCTGCGGATCATGGACGAGTACGGGCGGGTGATCCGTACCGTACGGAGCAGGTCCAAGCCGCTGGTCGACGGAACGGACTACGAGCTGGTCGGCACCCTCCAGGAGGTCGCCGAGCCGCAGCCCGGGACCGCCGGCCCGCACACCCCCATCACCGGCGACTGGCGCCGCTCCCGCGAGGCCTTCCTGCTCGACGCGGGCCGGGCGCTCGCCGAGGCGCGGTCGACGGCCGAGGTGCTGCGGGTGGCGGCCTCGCTCTCCATGCCCGGCTTCTCGCCGGACGGCCTCGCGGTCTTCGGGATGTCGGGCGAACGGCTGACGGTGATCGGCCACCACGGGCACGGCGACGGCGACGAGGGGCCGTTCACCTCGATGACGCTCGACACCGACTATCCGGCGGCCGAGGTGGTGCGGACGGGCCGGGCGATCTATCTGCCGACCCCGGAGGAGTACGCCCGCCGCTTCCCGATGACCTGGCCGCTCGCCCAGCGCTTCGACCGCCGCTCCTGGGCCTTCGTGCCGCTGGTCGTCGCCGGCCGGACCATGGGCGCCTGGATGGCGGCCTTCAAGCACCCCGTGTCCTTCACCCCGGACGAGCGCTCCGTCCTCACCACCGTCGCCCGGATGCTGGCGCAGGCCCTCGCCCGCGCCGGGGTCGCCGAGTCCGAGCGGGAGCTGTCGCTGGGCCTCCAGCGCACGATGATGCCGGTCCTCGGTCCGGGCATCCCCGGCATCCAGGTGGCCGCGCGGTACGTGCCCACCGGCGGCGGGCTGCAGGTCGGCGGCGACTGGTACGACATGATCCGGCTGCCCGGCGGGCCCGGCGGCGGCCGGATCGCCCTGGTCATCGGCGACGTGCAGGGCCACGACGTCCGGGCGGCGGGGCTCATGGGCCAGCTGCGGATCGCGCTGCGCGCGTACGCCTCCGAGGGCCACCGCCCCGACGCCGTGCTCTCCCGCGCCTCCCGCTTCCTGTACGGGATCAACGACGGGGTGGAGGCGGGCGACGGCGACGAGCGGCCGGGCGGCGGGCCGCGCTTCGCGACCTGCCTCTACCTGGAGGTCGACCTGGAGACCGGCACCGTCGACATCGCGCGGGCCGGACACCCGGACCCGGCGGTGCGGATGACCGACGGAACGGTTCTTCTCAGGCCCACCGCCGGCGGCCTGCCCCTCGGCATCGACCCCGACACCGACTACCCCACCACCCGGCTCACCCTGGCCCCCGGCGAGACCCTGATGATCTGCACCGACGGGCTCCTGGAGACCGGCGGCCACGACCTCGACAGCGGCTGGGACCGGGTCCGGAAGCTCCTGGAGTCCCACGAGGGCGACGACCTGGAGGCCCTCGCCGACCGGCTCGTCGAGGCCGTCCACGGGCCCGGCTCGCACCACACCACCGGCCCGCTCGCCGACCGCCGCGAGGACGACATCGCCGTCCTGCTGCTCTCCCGCCAGCCGGACACCGCGGTACGGGAGGCCCCGCGCCGCACGATGATGACCATCGCCCAGGCCGAGCCGGAGCGCATCGCGACCGCGCGCGAGCACGTGCGCCAGCTGCTCCACGACTGGTCGGAGGCCGACCAGGTCGACTCGGCGGTCCTGATGGTCTCCGAGATGGTCACCAACGTCCTCGTCCACACGGACGGCGACGCCCTGCTCGTCGCCGAGGTCGTCTGCCTCCCGGACGCCCGGCGGCTGCGCGTCGAGGTCGCCGACGCGAGCGACGAACCGCCGCACAAGCGGCACCCGGGCGAGATGGCGTCCAGCGGGCGCGGGCTGCTGCTCATGGAGATGCTCGCGGACTCGTGGGGCGTGGACCCGCGCGGCGACGGCAAGGCGATCTGGTTCGAGCTGCACGAGCCGGCGTCGGGGAACGGCTGCTGCGCCTGACCGGCCGTCGCGCCCGGCACGTACGACGCCCGGCGCGTACGAGGAGCGGCACGCACGACACGCGGCGCGTACGACGCCCGGCGCGTACGAGGCGCGGCACGCACGACGCGCGGCGCCCGGCCAGGCGGCGGAGACTGGTGTCGTACGGCCGCCGGGGGGACCACGGAGCCCGCCATGGACACGCACAAGGTCGGCAGCGACACCACCGTCATCGGCGACAGCCTGGAAGTCCCGGGGATCGGGCACATCCCGGTCAACGCCTACGTCCTCACCTCACGCGAACCGGTCGTCGTCGACACGGGCCTGTCCGTCTCCGACCGCGACTTCGTGGCGACGCTCGGCACGGTCATCGACCCGGCCGACGTGCGCTGGATCTGGCTCACCCACCCCGACCGCGACCACACCGGCGGGATCTTCGACCTGCTGGTGGCGGCCCCGCGGGCGCGGGTCGTGACCACCTTCATCGGCGCCGGGATCATGACCACCGAGCGCCCGCTGCCCATGGACCGCGTGTACTTCCTCAATCCGGGCCAGTCCCTCGACGTCGGCGACCGCCGGCTGCGCGGTTTCCGGCCGCCGCTCTTCGACAACCCGGCCACCGTGGGCTTCTACGACGAGAAGACCCGCATCTGCTTCAGCTCCGACTGCTTCGGCGGCCCCATGCCCACGGCCGAACTCGCCGAGAGCGGGCACGCCAACGACCTGAAGCCGGAGGAGCTGCGGGCCGCGCAGCTGCTGTGGGCGACGGTGGACAGCCCGTGGGTGCACGTCGTCGACCAGGCGAAGTTCCGGGCGTCGATCGAGCCGCTGCGGGAGATGGGCCCGGAGATCGTGCTGTGCACGCACCTGCCGCCGGCGGTCCGGATGACCACCCGCCTGATCGAGACGATCACCATGGCGCCTGACGCGGACCCGTTCGTGGGCCCGGACCAGGCCGCCCTGGAACAGATGCTGAGGGCGTTCGAGCCGGGAAGCACCCCGGCGGCGGCAACCTAGGGCGCCGGCTCCCCGTACCGGGTGCGCAGTTCACCGACGACCCCGAAGAAGGCGGCGGTCAGCGGTACGGCGAGCAGCATGCCCAGGACGCCGGCGACGGACGCACCGGCGGTGATCGCCAGCATGACCACGGCCGGGTGCATCTGCACGGTGCGGGACTGCACCATCGGCTGGAGCACGTAGCCCTCGATCATCTGGACGGCGAGGACGACGCCGAGCGTCCACAGCGCGATGACGAACCCGCGGTCGGCGAGGGCGACGAGGACGGCGACGGCGCCGGAGAGGAAGGCGCCGAGGTAGGGGATGTAGGCGGTGATGAAGACGAGCGCGGCGAGTCCGATCGCGCCCGGCACCCGCAGGACGAGCAGCCCGACGCCGATGAGCAGGGCGTCGACGAGCGCCACGAAGGTCGTCCCGCGCATGAAGCCCTCGACCGCCTCGAAGGCGCGCCGCCCCATCGCCTCCATGACGTCGCCGGTGGAGCGGGGCGCGAGCGAGCGCAGCACGTCCGCCGCCCGGTCGGAGTCGCGCAGGAAGAAGAAGATCAGCAGGAGGGCGAGGGCGGCGGTGGCGAGCATCTGGGCGCCCGTGCTGAGCCCGGAGATCACCCCGGAGGCCGCCGTCCCGCCGAACTTCTCCAGGAGCCGCTTGGCGTTCCTGGCGACGTCGTCGAGCGAGGTGCCGGCCACGCCGAAGTGCTTCGTGATGTCCTGGGCGGCCTGCCGCAGCGAGTCGACGATCTCGGCGCCGGAGTCGACGAGGGCGGCGACGACGACATAGGCGGCGCCGCCGACGACCGCGACCACGGCGAGCACGGTCAGCCCCGCGGCCAGGGACTTCCGCACCTTCATCCGCAGCAGCCGCCGGTAGAGCGGACCGAGCAGGGCGGTGCCGAGGAGGGCGAGGAGGGCGGGCGTGACGGCCGTCTTGAAGACCACGCACAGCCAGACGAAGACGGCCACGACCCCGGCGACGAGCAGCATGACGGCGCACCAGGCGGCGGTGCGGCGCGCGGCTTCGGGGAGCAGCGGGCGCTCGGCGGCTGGGCGTTCGGCGGGCATGGACCCACCGGACCACGGCGCCCCGCGTGTCGTCGCGTGCTGCCGGGCCGTACGGGTGACGAGGCGTCAGACGAGCTGCCGGAGCAGGTACGGGGACGGGGGCCGCACCCTCGTCCCCGAAACCGGAGCTCCCCGCGCCCTCGTCCCCGTACCGGAGCTCCCCGCGCCCTCGTCCCCGTACCGGAGCTCCCCGCGCCCTCGTCCCCGTACCGGAGCTCCTCCTACCGGAGCTCCCCGTACCTACCGGAGTCCCGTGCGGGACCTACTCGCCCATGCCGTGCACGGCCGGGATCGTGCCGAGCCGGCCCGCCTGGAAGTCCTCGAACGCCTGGCGGAGTTCGGCCTGGGTGTTCATGACGAACGGGCCGTAGTGCGCCATCGGCTCGCGGATCGGCTGCCCGCCCAGGAGCACGACCTCCAGGTCCGGCGTGTTGCCGTCCTGCTTCTCGTCGGCCCGCACGGTGAGCGCGCCTCCCTTGCCGAAGACGGCGGTCTGGCCCATGTGGACCGGCCGCCGCTCGGCGCCGACGGTGCCGCGGCCGGCCAGCACGTACGCGAGGCCGTTGAAGTCCTCGCGCCACGGCAGGTTGATCTCGGCGCCGGGGCGGAGGGTGGCGTGGAGCATGGTGATCGGGGTGTGGGTGATGCCGGGGCCCTGGTGGCCGTCGAGCTCGCCCGCGATGACGCGGAGCAGCGCGCCGCCGTCGGGGGAGGTGAGCAGCTGGACCTGGCCGCCGCGGATGTCCTGGTAGCGGGGGGCCATCATCTTGTCGCTCGCCGGCAGGTTCACCCACAGCTGGAGGCCGTGGAAGAGGCCGCCGCTGACGACGAGCTGCTCCGGCGGGGCCTCGATGTGGAGCAGGCCGGAGCCGGCGGTCATCCACTGGGTGTCGCCGTTGGTGATGGTGCCGCCACCGCCGTTGGAGTCCTGGTGGTCGAAGATGCCGTCGATGATGTAGGTGACGGTCTCGAAGCCGCGGTGGGGGTGCCACGGGGTGCCCTTGGGCTCGCCCGGGGCGTACTCCACCTCGCCCATCTGGTCCATCATGATGAACGGGTCGAGGTACTGGTAGTTGATGCCGGCGAACGCGCGGCGCACCGGGAAGCCCTCGCCCTCGAACCCCTGGGGGGCCGTGGTGACGGCGAGCACCGGGCGGGCGGCGGCGTCGGCGGACGCGGCGACTCGGGGCAGGGTCAGCGGGTTCTCGACAGTCACGGCGGGCATGGCGGGACCTCCTCGTACGTCCATCTTGATCGCTTGATTGAACGTTGTACGTCCAGGTTAGTTGAATCCTGAACTTTCTGCCACCCGGAACGCAGAACGCCCGGGAGGAATTCCTCCCGGGCGTCCCCGCGCACGTCCAGCCTCCGTCAGCCGTACATCCGCCGCATCGCGAAATCGACCATCTGCTCCACGGCCTTCGCGTCGAAGACCATCCGGTGGTCGCCCTCCATGTCGAGCACGAAGCCGTACCCGGTCGGCAGCAGGTCGATCACCTCCGCACCCGTGATCACGAAGTACTTCGACTCCTTGCCCGCGTACCGCCGCAGCTCCTTGAGCGACGTGAACATCGGGATCACCGGCTGCTGGGTGTTGTGCAGCGCCAGGAAGCCCGGGTTGTCGCCGCGCGGGCAGTAGACCTTGGAGGTCGCGAAGATCTGCTGGAAGTCCTCGGCCGCCATCTGCCCGGTCGTGAAGGCCCGCACCGCGTCCGCCAGCGACGGCGGTGACGGCTCCGGATAGAGCGGGGGCTGCTGGGCGTAGCCACCCTGCATCCCACCCCCCTGCATCCCGCCCTGCGGCGCGTACTGCTGCTGAGGCGGCGCGTACTGCTGGGCACCCGGGTTCTGGTCGTAGCCGTACATGACAGCAAGCCTATCGAGCGGGCCCGGCCGGCTGCGGCCCCCGTCACAGATGTCCGGAAAGGGGTTGCCGTTATTACCGGTGGGTAGCATCATCGTAGAGAGCGTGAGCTACTCACGGGTAGTACGTGTACGAGGACCTTCCCTCCCCGAGCCTTTACGGAGCCGTCGCCATGGGGCACTACAAGTCGAATCTCCGCGACATCGAGTTCAACCTCTTCGAGGTCCTCGGCCGCGACAAGGTGTACGGCACCGGTCCGTTCGAGGAGATGGACGTCGACACCGCCAAGAGCATCCTCGACGAGATCCGCCGCCTCGCCGAGAACGAGCTCGCGGAGTCCTTCGCCGACGCCGACCGCAACCCGCCGGTCTTCGACCCGGAGACCAACACCGCCCCGGTCCCGGCCTCCTTCAAGAACTCGTACAACGCCTTCATGGAGTCCGAGTACTGGCGCCTCGGCATCCCCGAGGAGATCGGCGGCACCGTCTCCCCGCGCTCCCTGATCTGGGCCTACGCGGAGCTGCTGCTCGGCTCCAACCCGGCCATCTGGATGTACTCCTCCGGCCCCGCCTTCGCCGGCATCCTCTTCAACGAGGGCAACGAGGCGCAGAAGAAGGTCGCCAAGATCGCCGTCGACCGCCGCTGGGGCTCCACCATGGTGCTCACCGAGCCCGACGCGGGCTCCGACGTCGGCGCCGGCCGCACCAAGGCCATCCAGCAGGAGGACGGCTCCTGGCACATCGAGGGCGTCAAGCGCTTCATCACGTCCGGTGAGCACGACATGGAGGAGAACATCCTCCACTACGTCCTCGCCCGCCCCGAGGGTGCCGGCCCCGGCACCAAGGGCCTCTCCCTCTTCCTCGTCCCGAAGTACGAGTTCGACTGGGAGACCGGCGAGCTCGGCGCCCGCAACGGCGTCTACGCCACCAACGTCGAGCACAAGATGGGCCTCAAGGCGTCCAACACGTGCGAGATGACCTTCGGCGACAAGCACCCCGCCAAGGGCTGGCTCATCGGCGACAAGCACGACGGCATCCGCCAGATGTTCCTCATCATCGAGTTCGCCCGCATGATGGTCGGCACGAAGGCGATCTCCACCCTCTCCACGGGCTACCTCAACGCCCTGGAGTACGCCAAGGAGCGCGTCCAGGGCACCGACCTGGCCAACTTCATGGACAAGAACGCGCCCAAGGTCACCGTCACCCACCACCCCGACGTGCGCCGCTCGCTCATGACGCAGAAGGCGTACGCCGAGGGCATGCGCTCCCTCGTCCTCTACACGGCCTCCGTGCAGGACGCCATCCAGGAGAAGGAAGCCGCCGGCGAGGACGCCAAGGCGCTCCACGGCCTCAACGACCTCCTGCTCCCGATCGTCAAGGGCTACGGCTCCGAGAAGGGCTACGAGCAGCTCGCCCAGTCGCTGCAGACCTTCGGCGGCTCCGGCTTCCTGCAGGAGTACCCGATCGAGCAGTACATCCGCGACTCCAAGATCGACACCCTGTACGAGGGCACCACCGCGATCCAGGGCCAGGACTTCTTCTTCCGGAAGATCGTCCGCGACCAGGGCGCGTCCCTGAACGCCCTCGCCGAGGAGATCAAGAAGTTCCTCGCCGTCGGCACCGGCGGCGACGAGCTCGCCGGCGCCCGCGACTCCCTCGCCAAGGCCGCCGTCGACCTCGAGGCCATCGTCGGCACGATGATCACCGACCTCACCGCCACCGGCGAGGACGTCAAGAACATCTACAAGGTCGGCCTCAACTCCACCCGCCTGCTGCTCGCCGCCGGTGACGTCGTCGTCGGCTACCTGCTGCTGCGCGGTGCCGCCGTCGCCGCCGAGAAGCTCGCCGCCGGCGCCACCGGCAAGGACGTCGCCTTCTACCAGGGCAAGATCGCCGCCGCGAAGTTCTTCGCCGCCACGATCCTGCCCGGCGTCTCCACCGAGCGCCTGATCGCCGAGGGCGTCACCAACGAGATCATGGACCTGGACGAGGCAGCGTTCTAACGCACAGGAACACGCCTGAGTCCGCACAGAGGAACGGCTCGCTCCCGGGGAGGGGGGCGGGCCGTTCCGCTGTTTCTGTGGCTCGGTTCGCCCCGGGGCGCTTGAACCGGGCCCACGACCCCCGACCGTGCTCGACCTGGTCGTTCCTCGCAGGCCTCCGCGCGCCCGGGATCGTTCCCCCGGCGCGCCCCTTCCGCCCACTCGCCCTCGAGGTCATCGAGGCGTCCCAGAGGGCCCTTGGTCCGGGCCGGGTCCACATTCCGAGACCCCCGTAAGGTGAACGTCATGAGTAGCGCACCCGCCCGCTTCGACCGCGGCCACACCGATGACCTCATGTCCTTCCTCGCGGCCTCGCCGTCGCCGTACCACGTGGTGGCCAACACCGCCGAGCGGCTGGAGAAGGCGGGTTTCCGCAAGGTCGAGGAGACCGACGCCTGGGAGGGGACGGCCGGCGGGAAGTACGTGATCCGCGGCGGGGCGATCATCGCCTGGTACGTGCCCGAGGGCGCCGCCCCGCACACGCCGTTCCGGATCGTCGGCGCGCACACCGACTCGCCGAACCTGCGGGTCAAGCCGCAGCCGGACTTCGGGCGGGAGGGCTGGCGGCAGGTGGCCGTCGAGATCTACGGCGGGCCGCTGCTCAACAGCTGGCTGGACCGGGACCTGGGCCTCGCCGGCCGGCTGACGCTGCGGGACGGGTCGCACCGGCTCGTGAACGTGGACCGGCCGCTGCTGCGCGTGCCGCAGCTCGCCATCCACCTCGACCGGCAGGTCAACGAGGGCATGAAGCTGGAGCGCCAGCGCCACATGCAGCCGATCTGGGGCCTCGGCGACGTCCACGAGGGCGACCTGGTCGACTTCGTCGCCGAGGAGGCGGGCGTCAGCGCCGAGGACGTGGCCGGCTGGGACCTGATGGTGCACGCCCTGGAGGCGCCCGCCTACCTGGGCCGGGACCGCGAGCTGCTCGCCGGCCCGCGCATGGACAACCTGATCTCCGTGCACGCCTGCGCCGCCGCGCTCGCCGCCGTCGCCGCGCACGGCGACGACCTGCCGTACATCCCGGTGCTCGCCGCCTTCGACCACGAGGAGAACGGCTCCGAGGCCGACACCGGCGCCCAGGGCCCGCTGCTCGGCAACGTCCTGGAGCGCTCGGTGTACGCACGCGGCGGCAGCTACGAGGACAAGGCGCGCGCCCTCGCCGGCTCCGTCTGCCTCTCCTCCGACGTCGGCCACGCCGTGCACCCCAACTACAGCGAGCGCCACGACCCGACGCACCACCCGCGCCCCAACGGCGGCCCCATCCTCAAGGTCAACGTCAACCAGCGCTACGCCACCGACGGCAGCGGCCGCGCGGTGTTCGCCGCCGCGTGCGAGAAGGCGGGCGTGCCGTGGCAGTCGTTCGTCTCCAACAACGACATGCCGTGCGGCACGACGATCGGCCCCATCACCGCCGCCCGCCACGGCATCTCGACCGTCGACATCGGCGTCGCCTGCCTGTCGATGCACAGCGCCCGTGAGCTGTGCGGCGCGGAGGACCCGCACCACCTGGCGAACGCGCTCGTGGCCTTCCTGGAGGGCTGACCGGGCTGACGGACACGGATTCGGCCCCTGCCACACGGCAGGGGCCGAACCGTTCTCGGGGCGAAGAAACCGCGGAGGGTCAGGCGTCCATGCCGGCCAGGATCAGCGGCAGCCGGGCCGTGCCCGCGTCCGTGATCCGCACCGGGACGCCCCAGTCCTGCTGGTGGACGTGGCAGGCCGGGTACTCGTTCTCCGGGTCGTCGTCGCACGACGCGGCCATCGCCGAGACGTGCAGGACGCCCTCCGTGAGGGCCGGGTTCAGCTCCAGGTCGCGGAAGAGGTCCGTGCCCTTGCCCTCGCCGGCGAGCAGCAGCTCGGGCGGCGTGGCGGAGACCAGGAGGCGGGTCGAGGGGCCGTACCGGTCGTCCAGCTTCTGGCCCTTGGGGGCCTGGAAGACGACGTCGAGGCGGAGACTGCCGGGGGCGACCTCGGTGGCCTCGCGCTGCGTGCGGTGGGCGACCGACTCGACCTGGACGGCCTCCTCGGGCAGCCGCAGCCGGGTGAGCCGGTGCCGGGCCGACTCGACGACCACGACGTCCTCGCCGACGACGACCGCGTCGCTGGGCTCGCGCAGGTCCGTGGCGAGCGTGGTGACCTCGCCGGTCGCCGGGTCGAAGCGGCGCAGGGCGTGGTTGTACGTGTCGGAGACGGCGACCGAGCCGTCGGGCAGCGCGGTCACGCCCAGCGGGTGCTGGAACAGCGCCTGGTCGGCGGCGCCGTCGCGGTGCCCGAAGTCGAAGAGCCCGGTGCCGACGGCCGTGTGGACCGTGCCCTCGGTGTCGATGAAGCGGAGCGCGCTGGTCTCGGAGTCGGCGATCCACAGCCGGTCGGCGGTCGCGGCGAGCCCGGACGGCTGCGCGAACCAGGCCTCGGCGGCCGGCCCGTCGACCAGCCCCTCGTTGGTGGTGCCGGCCGCGACCTCGACGGTCCTCGTCTCCGGGTCGTACGTCCAGATCTGGTGCACACCGGCCATCGCGATCCACACCTTGCCCTGCCACCAGGCCACGTCCCACGGCGAGGAGAGGTCGACGTCGAGGGCGGGGCCGGAGGTCGGCGAGCCCTGCCACCACTGGCGGCCCGTGCCGGCGACGCGCTCGATCGACCCGCTCTCCGGGTCGAACACCTTCAGGGCGTGGTTGACCGTGTCGGCGACCACGACCTTCCCGTCGGGCAGCAGCGCGAGGCCCTGCGGCTCGCGGAACTCACCGCTGTCGCCGATGCGCCGGACGACCGTCTCGCCGTCCTCGGCCAGCTCGACCAGCTGGTGCCGGGTGGTGTCGGAGACGAGCAGGTTCCCGGACGGCAGCACGACCGCCTTGCCGGGGAAGCGCAGATCGGTCGCGACCGGCTCCGGCGGCACGTACGGCCCGTCGCCGCGCCGCAGCGTGCCCTTCGCCTCGTGCTCCGCCTCCAGCTCCTCGACGAGCGTCCGCAGCGCGTTGGCGTGGCCCTCGCCCGCGTGCTGGGCGACGACATAGCCCTCGGGGTCGATGACGACGAGCGTCGGCCAGGCCCGCACGGCGTACTGCTTCCAGGTCGCGAGCTCCGGGTCGTCGAGCACCGGGTGGTGCACCTCGTAGCGCTCGACGGCGTCGACGACGGCCTGGTGCTCTGCCTCGTGCACGAACTTCGGCGAGTGCACGCCGACGATCACGAGCGTGTCGCGGTGCTTCTCCTCCAGCTCGCGCAGCTCGTCGAGGACGTGCAGGCAGTTGATGCAGCAGAAGGTCCAAAAATCGAGGATCAATGTGCGACCTCGGAAGTCGGCGAGCTTCAGATCCTTCCCGCCGGTGTTGATCCAGCCCCCCTTGCCGATCAGCTCGGGGGCACGGACACGGGCACGCTTGCGGGGTGCGGGCGCGGGGGTGGGCGCAGGGGGGGCAGCATCGTTCATGTTTCAAGCTTGCCATTGGCCCATGAACGCCGGATCACGGACGTACGACGCCGTTGTCCTGCGCAGCTACGGGATCCGCTCCACCACGGACTAGCCTCCTTGGACGCCCCGGACGAACAGGGTTCCTGTGCGCCGATTGCCGGGGGGTGGGGCAAGCACGGACGCTGATACGTCCACGAAGCCGTGTTCCTTGAGAATCAGCGCCCACACATCGGGTTCGTAGTCCCACCGCTTGACGACAGCGGGGTCTTCTTCTGGCCCGCGCGGGCTCCGACAGCCCCGTCGCCAAGTAGCTCCGACTCAAGCGGAGCGACTGACCCACGAGAGCTTCAGCCGCCCGGTATCGTGCCGGGCGGCTGTCGCCGTGAACGAGAACGGACAGGTAGTGACTGACGCTCGCCGGAGCAGCCCGCGTAGCTCTGGGTGCAGTCGGCCGCGCCGTCGATCGGCCAGAACTCCGGGTCCACGTCGAAGCCGGCCGATCGGATCATCTCGGCCGTCCGACCCATCGCGGCCCGGCCCTCGGCCGGGTTGTGGCCGATGCTGCGGTCGGGGACGTGGTGGATGAACCCGCCACCGAGCGCGTCGCAGAACTCGGCGTAGCGCTTGGTGTGGAGCACGAGCGCGTGCCAGAAGAGGTCCACGCGAAGGCTGGGCGTGGCCCTCTCCGTGGTGTTCGCGGCGACGGCGAGGAAGGCCGCCACCTGGTTGACGCCGCGCTGGCCCTGGTCGTCGGTCATCTCCGGCCAGGAGTCCTCGCGGACCATGGTGATGAGGTCGGCCCTCAGTTCCGGGGTGATGAGGTCGTACACGGTCTTCGTCGTGTCGGTGATCGTCACGTCTGTGCCTTCCTGGTCTGTGAGGAACATCGGGGGCACTTGCAGGGGGGCCAGGCGGCGGAGGCCATGGGGGTCAACGGCTTCTCGGCGCTGCTGCTGGGGTAGATCACCTCAGAGCCGAACGTCTGGCCGGAGTCGCGAGACACCCGCACGGTCATGGTCATCGTTGGCCTTCCGCTTACCCGGTCCGGTTGGTGAAGCGATGTTCCCGCCGCCGATCGGTCGGAACGACGACACTTCGGACGTCGCCTGGGCGTCACTCAGTGGGGTGTCAATGACGCCCTCCAGGGCGTCAAACCGGTGTCATTGCATGGCTGTTCGGTCTAGCTTTGACGTCATGACGACGACCGCCGTGGTGCCGAATGATGTGCTGCGGGCCGTGCGTATCGGCCTGCGCTTGAGCCAAGACGACTTCGCCAAGGCGCTCCGCCGGGCAGGTGCAGAACTGGGGGAGCCGAACGAGGCTTCCAAGCGGCTGGTACAGCGCTGGGAGTCCGGCACGAGCAAGACGCCTCGGGGCGTGTACGCCAGGGCCTTAGAACGAGTCACTGGCCGTCCGGTCGAGGCACTGGGGTTCGCCCTGCCGGTGCCGACGGCACGAGTCCACGCAGACGGGAAGGGAGGACATGACATGGAGACCCCTACAACCGGTTTCACATCTGCCGCTGTAGGCGCGCAGCCCGCCGCGCAGGGGAGTGAGGACACGTTTTCGGGGGTGTGGCTCAGCCGCTACGAGTTCTTCTCTTCGAGCCGGGGCGACTCGTACGAGGGCAAGCACTACGTAGTGATCGTCCAGCACGGGAACCGGCTGACCGTTCAGAGTCTGCCTGGGGCGAGCAGCAACCCGGACAGCCCGCTCACGCTGGATCTCACTGTCGATCGCAACGTGGTCACGGGTACGTGGGTCGAGCAGACTGCCGCAGACGGCTACTACAACGGGGCCCGCTACCACGGGGCCGTCCAACTCCTGGTCGAGCCGACCGGACGGCGCATGGCCGGAAAGTGGGTCGGCTTCGGCAAGGACTTCGACGTGAACACCGGCCCCTGGGAACTGCGGCTGGTGGACCGGTCCACGAGCAAGGCGACGCTGGAGAGGTACAGCCAGCCGCCGGAGTGACATCCGACGGGGCACCTGATGGGGCGAAGACCCCACGGGGTGGGCCCTTCGGCGGGCTTTGCAGGGCGTTAACTGTGCCGCTCTCGCGCCTTCGGCGATCGATATGCGCTGGTCAGAGCCACGGTGGGCCCGAAAAACGGAGTCACACCCAGCGTGCGCCTTCCGAGCTGGGGCCGGGGTCGGGATGGCGACCACAGCGCAACTTCGCACCGACGCTCGGGCCGCCCCAGTGACGAAGTGACGGAATGACGTTTAGTTCTATTCCATCCATAGAGACTCACAACGTCTCTTACGGAGGTAATGGACTTCGACCGTCATTCCGTCACTTCGTCACCCGCTGACTCCTCCCCAGCACCGCCTCTCGTCGCCCAGACGATCCGGCAGCGCTCGTCGCCGTCGAACCTCACGCCCACCCTGCCTCGCCGGACTTCCACTCGATCGATTGCGAGGCCCAGGCGTTCACGCCTTCCGGCCGCATCGTCGGCTTCCCAAGCTTCACGCAGCAGGCCCGCGTCCAGGAGAGGAGAGATGTCCACGGAAGGGGTCGGCATCCGCAGTAGATCCGCGCGCAGCCCCTCGATCCGGGTACGAAGTCGTCCGGCGAGCCGGTTGTACCGGTCGATCGCGTCTGCGCCGGTGAACTCGCCACGGACGTACCTGGCCTCCTCCAGGTCCGCCAGACGAGCCCCTTCGTCCGCGATCTCCGCCTCGATCGCGTCCCGCTTCGCGAAAACCTCCGGGTCCTCCCTCTGCACCCAGCGATCGGCGATCACGGCGAGCAGCGGGTCCTGGGGCTCCAGGGACGGCAGGCGTGAGAGGAATGCCCGGGTCACGTAGTCGTCGAGGCTCTCCACCCGAGCCGATACGCCTGAGCATCCTCGCCCCATCCGGTGGCTGGAGCACTGGTACGACGTGCCGGCCTTGCTCATCCGGGCCCCGCAGAGCCCGCAACGCGCTATCCCGGTGAGCAGTGACTTCCCTTGCTTGTGACCGTGCCGCTTCCCCGCCAGAGGGAACGTGCGCGCTTCGAGCTGGCGGAGGATGAGTTCGCGCTCCCCGACCGTGATGATCCCCTCACCGATACCCACAGTCTCCAGCGTCTCCGGGTCCCGGTAGGGAGAGACCCGGTTCATGTACTTGCGTGTCCCGTCCGGCTGCTCCTCGTACTCGGTCTGCGGCATGAGACCGGCGAAGGCCGGTGAGCGAAGGAGCTGCATGACGCTGGACGAGTTCCACTCGCCGCCACGAACAGACTCCACCCCGTGCTCGTTCAGCAGCCGGGCGATGTGGACGAGGGCCTTCCCGGATAGCGCCTCGTCGGCGATCAGGCGGGCGTAGACGGCGGTCTCGGGGTCGTGGACGAGCTTCTTCGTTTCCGTGTCCACCAGCAGCCCGTAAGGCGGCTGTCCGCCGATCCACTGGCCCCGCTGGCGTAGGTACCGCTTGGCGTTGCCGACGCGCATCCCGAGGTTGCGGGACTCGTTGCGCGCCAGTTCCGCCAGCATCGCGATGGTGACCCGGGCGCTGTCGTTCTTCGTGTCGAGGCCGTCCATGACGGAGACCAGCCGTCCGCCGACCCGGCCTATGTCGTCCAGCGCCTTGCCGACCTCGCCGATGCCCTTGCGGGACAGGCGGTCGAGCTTCCAGACGATCAGAACGCCCACGACGCCCGCTGTGGCTGCTGTGATCGCCGCATCGAACCCCTTGCGGCTGACGTTCTTGTAACCGGAGCGTCCACGGTCGATGTGGACCTTGCGGACGGTCAGTCCGTTGCGCTCCGCCCATGCGCGGCAGTCGGCTTCCTGGCGGTCGATCGCGGTCTTGCCCTCTCGGTCCAGGGACAGGCGCAAGTACAGGTCAGCAGTGGTGTGTTGGTGCACGTCCCCACGCTAGCGAGAAGTGCGCACATTGGTTCAGGAAATCCAGAAGCCGAGCACGACGATCTTGCCCCGCAGGCCGGCGAGGGTCAGATCGTCTCCGCCGGTGTTGAGCCAGCCGCCCTTGCCGATGAGCTCGGGGGCGCGGACACGAGCGCGAGCGCGCGGAGAGACGTCGTTCATGGCTCAACTGTGCCGCACGGATCGCCGGACGGGTGAATGCGGGGTCCGGGTGGAGTGGGTGCGGCGTGTCTTGACGGGCGGGGGCGGGGGCCGCGCGGCCAGCATGGCGTAGCGGAACGATCATCCGACTGTTCGGCCGGGAGGGGTCATGCGGGTCATACAGGTCCTGGGGGCACGGCACGCGCCGCTGGTACTGCTGACGCTGCTCCTCGCGGCCGTGCCGCAGAACGCACGTGCCGGCGGCGCCGGGGAGAACGTCCTCGCCATGACCGTCACCGTCGACACCCGGCCCGGGGCGGCCGGCGTGGACGTGCGGGCCGGCGGGGTCGTGGTGAAGCGGTACCGGCTGGTCAACCGGGGCGAGGCCGACCTGTACGGGGTCGGCGTCGGCGACCGCGGCGTGCCCGGCGGTCGGGTGAGCTGCCCCCGGCGCACCCTGCACGCGCTCCGTTCGATGATCTGCACGGCCCGCTTCCGCGCCCTGCCCGGGCGACGGATCGCGACCGCCCGGGCCGGCGGCGAGATCCCCTCGCTCGGACGGCGGGTGACCGCCACCGCGCGCTCCGGGTACGAGGGGGTGGCGGGCGCCCTCGGGCTGACGGAGGCGGTACGGGTCACCGGCGGCCGGGCGGTCGTGACGTACACCGTCACCAACCGCGGCAACCGGCCGGTGTACGGGCTCCGGCTCAGCGACCCGCTCCTCGGCCCCGTCGCCTGCGCGACGGAGCTCGCGCCCGGCGTCTCGGCCGGGTGCACGGCGACGGTGCGGCGGCCCCCGGGCACGTACCGCAGCGCCGGGCTCGTCTCGGGCAGCGACCGGGTCACGACCGTCGACGAGCACGGCGGCCGCGTCCCCGCGCCGCCGCTCACCGCCCGCGCCACCGCGGCCTTCACGATCGCCGCGCCGCCGCCCCGGCGCCCGCACCCGCAATCGGCCCGGCCCTCGGTCCCGGTCCCGACGCGAGCGGGTGCGGCGCCCGGGGCGCCCCCTGTTTCGCCGTCGGTTCCGCCGTCCGTACTACGGACCCGGCCGCCCGGGACCGGCGCCGCGCCCGGCACCGGTGTCGGCGCGGCTCCGGGCGCACCCGGCACGCTCGCGGCGCCCGCTGTTCCCGGAGCCGTGTCCCCCGCCGCTGCCGCCGCCGCCGCTGCCGCAGAGGCCGCCGCCGAAGCCCTCGGTGAGGCTGCCGCCGCCGCTGCCGCCGAGGCGCTGGCCGCGCCCGGAGCCGTACCCCCGGAAGCGGCACCAGGGGGAGCGGTGCCGCCGGGCGCCGCCGGGCGGCAGCCGCCCGCGGACACGGCCGCCGTGCCCCGGCCGCCGTCTGCCGCCCGGCCGCCCGTGGCCGCCGGCGAGGAGGGAATCCTGCCGCGGCTGCACCGCCGGGCCCGTGAACTACCGCACCTCGGCATGACCGTGGTCCTGCTGCTCCTGCTCGTCCCCGCCGCCGCTGCCGCCGCCCTGCTCGGGTCGCGCCGCTCCTGAGAGACGTCCTGGGAGATCCGATGGCCCTGCTCGAAACCCTCGTCGTCGTCTTCGGCGTCGCCTTCCTCGCCTCGCTCGCCGTCTACGCCAAGACCCGCTTGTTCCCGATGCGGCCGGGCGAGGAGCCCCGCGAGGACGTGGCCGAGTACATCTCGATGATGGTGTCGGTCTTCTACGCCCTCGTGCTCGGGCTGTGCCTCGTCTCCGTCTGGGACAACCACACGACCGCCGACGACCGGGTCCAGGCCGAGGCGAGCGCCCTGCACCAGACCTATCTGCTCGCCGACTCGCTGCCGGCCGCCCAGCAGCAGCCGGTGCGGGACGCGGCCCGCTCGTACGCCGCCCATGTCGTGGACGTCGAATGGCCCCTGATGGCCGAGCGCGAACCCCTGGGGCCGGACGGCTGGGCCCTGCTCGACCGGCTGCGCGCGGCCGGCCAGCTGCACGGCTCGGGCACCGCCACCACCGGTCAGCAGATCGCCGCCCAGGAGATGCTGGCCCAGATCGGCTATGTGGACGACGCCCGGCGCGGCCGGGAGGCGGCGGCCCAGGAGCGCCTCTCCGTGGTGCTGTGGGCCGGTCTCGTCATCGGTGGTGTGCTGACCGTGTCCTTCATGTTCCTCTTCGGCATCAACCGCAGCGCCACCCACGTCATCCTGGTCATGGGCCTGTCCGGCTTCATCGCCTTCACCGTCGTGCTCATCAGCCAGCTCGACGCGCCCTTCGGCAGCTCGCTCGGTGTGGCCCCGGACGCGTTCACCCGCTATTTCCCCGCCTGAGCGGGAAGGCATGGCGTCATGAAATACCTGGTACGGGACAAGATCCTCGCCATCGGCGACGACTACTGGATCGAGGACGAGCGCGGCCGCCACGCCTTCCTCGTCGACGGAAAGGCGCTGCGGCTGCGCGACACGCTCGAACTCAAGGACCCCGACGGGCAGGTCCTGGTCACGCTGCGGCAGAAGATGTTCAGCCTGCGCGACGCGATGACGATCGAGCGCGACGACCGCCCGCTCGCCACCATCCGCCGCAAGCGCCTCTCGCTGCTCCGCAACCACTTCCGGGTCACGCTCGTCGACGGCACCGGACTCGACGTCAGCGGCCGGATCCTGGACCGGGAGTTCACCGTCGAGTACGACGGCGAGCTCCTGGCCCACATCTCCCGCCAGTGGTTCCACGTCCGCGAGACCTACGCCGTGAACGTGGTCCGCGAGGACGCCGATCCGTCGCTGCTCATCGCCGTCGCGGTGTGCGTGATCCGGATGGCGGAGCGGGAGCGGGAGGACTAGGGCCTGTCCGGCCCTGATCCGCCGGCCGGGTCCTGGGGGCGGACCGGCGTGCTCACATCGCCGGGGATACGCCGGGGGGCGAGGCCGGCCGGACGGGTCCCCGTCACGCCGGGCGCGCCGGCTGAGGGTCCCCGTCACGCCGGGCGGGGCCGGCCGGACGGTTCCCGTGGCTAGAGCACCCGGTCCTTCAGGGCCGGGAACTGCTCGCGCGTCGCCGTCACCTTCGCCGGGTCGAGGTCGACCCGCAGGATCTCCTCGTCGGGCCCGGCCTCCGCCAGGACGTCGCCCCACGGGTCGACGACGATCGAGTGCCCGGCCTGCTCGACGCCGGCGTGCGTGCCGGCGGTGCCGCAGGCGAGGACGTACGCCTGGTTCTCGACGGCGCGGGCCCGGGCGAGCAGCGTCCAGTGGGCGAGCCGGCGGGCGGGCCAGCCTGCCGGGACGACGAACGCCTGCGCGCCGGCGTCGACCAGGCCGCGGAAGAGCTCCGGGAAGCGCAGGTCGTAGCAGGTGGCGACGCCGACGGTGAGCAGCGGCAGATCGACGGTGACGAGGTCCTCGCCGGCCGCCATCAGGACGGCCTCGCCCTTGTCGAAGCCGAAGCGGTGGATCTTGCGGTAGGAGGCGGCGAGTTCGCCGTCGGGGGAGAAGACGAGGGAGGTGTTGTAGAGGGCGCCGGAGACGGCCTCCACGATGGAGCCGGCGTGCAGCCACACCTCGGCGTCCCGCGCGGCGGCCGCCATCGCCTCGTACGTCGGGCCCTTCAGCGGCTCGGACTCCGCCGCGAACTCCTCGTAGGCGAAGGCACCCATGGGCCACAGCTCGGGCAGGACCACGAGCTCGGCGCGGCCCCGCTCCTCCCGGACCAGGCGCGCCACGCGCGCCCGCCTGCTCTCGACCGGTTCGTCCGGGTCTACCGCGATCTGGATCAGCGAGGCGCGCACACTACCACCGTCCTGGCTCGGGAGCCGTCAACACCGGCCTACGATCGTCACACGAAAGCACTGCCGGGGTGCCTTCGGGCAGCGTAACTTAGCGTCCGAGCCTCCCACGCAGTCATGTTTTCAGCCTGCCAGCCAGAAACAGTTCCAGCCCGCCCGCCGCTTGAAGACCGCGCCGCACCGCAGAACCGCCGAGGGGTCCCGTGACGCTCCATCCCAGTCTCCAGAACTACGCCGACGCCTGGACCCACTCCGTGGAAGCGATATTCGAGCTGGTGCAGCCGCTCGTCGAGGGTGAGTGGAACCGCGCCACGCCGTGCCCGGGCTGGTCGGTCCGCGACATCGTCTCCCATGTCATCGGCATGGAGACCGAGATGCTCGGCGACCCGCGCCCGATCCACTCGCTGCCCCGCGATCTCTACCACGTGCGCTCGGACTTCGCCCGTTACATGGAGATGCAGGTCGACGTGCGGCGGCACCACACCGCGCCGGAGATGACGGCCGAGTTCGACTACGTGCTGATCCGCCGGGCGCGCCAGCTGCGCAACGAGAGCCGCGACCCCGGCACCCTGATGCGCGCGCCGCTCGGCGCCGAGCAGACGCTGGAACTGGCCTACCGGATGCGGGCCTTCGACTGCTGGGTGCACGAGCAGGACCTGCGCGCCTCGCTCGGCGTCCCCGGCAACCTCGACTCCCCCGGTGCGTTCGTCACCCGGGACGTGCTGCTTGAGGCGCTGCCGAAGGTCGTCGCCGACGACGCGGGCGCGCCGGCCGGTTCGGCGGTGGTCTTCGACATCACCGGCCCGGTGGAGTTCCTGCGGACGGTCCGGGTGAACGCGGAGGGCCGCGGCTCGATCGACGGCGCGCCCTCGCTCGGCCCGGCGGTCACGCTGGCGACGGACTGGGAGACGTACGTCCGGCTGGCCTGCGGCCGGGTCCGGCCTGCCGATGTGGCCGACCGGATCAAGACCGAGGGCGACGAGGCGCTGGCGCAGGCGATCCTGGCGAACTTCGCGGTGACGCCGAACTAGCCGTTTCAGGCAGGCACGTGGACGGCCTCCACGCGGCTCGCGACCAGGCGCTCCCGCTCGCGGCGGGCGCTGGCGGACTTGAGGCGGAGGATCTGCGTGATGCCGAACGTCTGGAGCACGAAGACGGAGGAGAACGCGATCCGGTAGTCGTCGCCGGTCGCGTCGAGCAGCACACCGACGGCGAGCAGGGTCGTCATGGAGGCGACGAAGCCGCCCATGTTGACGATGCCGGAGGCGGTGCCCTGGCGCTCGGGCGGGTTGGCGGGCCGGGCGAAGTCGAAGCCGATCATCGACGCGGGACCGCAGGCGCCGAGCACCGCGCACAGGGTGATCAGCAGCCACATCGGGGCGTGGCCGCCGGGGTACGCCAGGGTGGCGGCCCACAGCAGGGCCGTGGCGGCGACGGTGCCGAGCGCGAGCGGGGCGCGGGCGGCGTGGTGCCGGGCGATGATCTGCCCGTACGCGAGCCCGACGGCCATGTTGGACAGCACGACGAGGGTGAGCAGCTCGCCCGCGGTGCCGCGCGAGAGGCCCTGGTCCTGGACGAGGAACGGCAGGCCCCAGAGCAGCAGGAACACCATCGCGGGGAACTGGGTGGTGAAGTGCACCCACATGCCGAGCCGGGTGCCGGGCTCGCGCCAGGACTCGGCGATCTGGCGGCGGACGAACGCGGCGCCGGCGTGTGTGGCCGGCGGCGGCTCGTACCCCTCGGGATGGTCCTTGAGGAAGGCGAGCAGCAGCACCAGGACGACGGCGCCCGCGGCCGCGCTGCCGACGAAGGTGGTGGTCCAGCCGAGTTCGTGCAGGGCGCGGGACAGGAAGATCGTGGAGACGAGGTTGCCGGCCATCCCGAAGAGGGCGGCGACCTGGGCGATCAGCGGGCCGCGGCGGGCCGGGAACCAGCGGGAGCCGAGCCGCAGCACACTGATGAAGGTCATCGCGTCGCCGCAGCCGAGGAGCGCGCGGGAGGCCAGCGCCATGGCGTACGAGGGGGAGAGCGCGAAGCCGAGCTGGCCGAGGGTGAAGAGGACGACGCCGATGGTCAGCACCTTCTTGGTGCCGAGGCGGTCGACCATGAGGCCGACGGGTATCTGCATGCCCGCGTAGACGAGCAGCTGGAGTATGGAGAAGGTGGACAGGGCGGACGCGTTGACGTGGAAGCGGTCGGCGGCGTCGAGCCCGGCCACGCCCAGCGAGGTCCGGAAGATGACGGCGACGAAGTAGACGGCGACGCCGACGCCCCAGACGAGCGCGGCCCGCCTCCCGCCGGGCGGATCCCCGGGCAGCACCCTCGCGTTCACCGTGCCTCCCCGCGGACCAGGACCTTCACCCAGCTGAGGTGCTGCCGTACGCAGTGCGCGGCTCCCTCGGCGTCGCCTTCCCGGATCCGCTCCAGGATCTCGGCGTGCTCGGCGATGTTCTTGGCGATCCGGTCGGGCTGCGACTCCATGACGGCGACGCCCATCCGCAGCTGCCGGTCCCGCAGCTGGTCGTAGAGGCGCGCCAGGATCTGGTTTCCGGCGTGCTTCACGATCTCGGCGTGGAAGCACCGGTCGGTCACCGCCACCTCCGCGAGGTCACCGGCCGCCGCCCGCCGCTTCTGCTCCTCCAGCAGCTCCTCCAGGCGCGCGATGAGCGCCGGCGGCGCCGGCACGGCCCGCCGCACCGCGAACTCCTCGACGAGCAGCCGCGTCTCGACGACGTCCGCGATCTCCTGCGCGGACACGGCGAGCACCAGCGCGCCCTTCTTCGGATAGAGCTTGAGCAGCCCCTCCATCTCCAGCTTGAGCAGCGCCTCGCGCACGGGCGTCCGCGACACCCCGACGGCCTGCGCCAGCTCGCCCTCGGTGAGGAGGGTGCCGCCCTCGTAACGGCGGTCGAGGACGGCCTGCTTGACGTGCATGTAGACGCGGTCTGCTGCTGGGGGTGCGGATGCCATGGACACAGCATAGATACATGCTGGGTGCAACAGACAGGCCCGTCCACATCGCGGACGGGCCTGCCGGCATGTTTCACGTGAAACGGTCAGACCGGGGTGTTACCCCCGGGCGTCACGCCCAGGTGATGAGCCGCTTCGGCTCCTCCAGGATCGCGGCGACGTCGGCGAGGAACTTGGAGCCGAGTTCGCCGTCGACCAGGCGGTGGTCGAAGGAGAGCGCCAGGGTGGTGACGTGACGCGGCTTCACCTTGCCCTTGTGGACCCAGGGCTGGAGCTTGATCGCGCCGACCGCGAGGATCGCGGACTCGCCCGGGTTGAGGATGGGCGTACCGGTGTCGACGCCGAAGACGCCGACGTTGGTGATGGTGAAGGTGCCGCCCTGCATGGCCGCCGGGGTGGTCTTGCCCTCGCGGGCGGTGGCGACCAGCTCGCTCAGGGACTTCGACAGCTCCGGCAGGGTCTGGGCGTGCGCGTCCTTGATATTCGGCACGATCAGACCGCGCGGGGTGGCCGCGGCGATGCCCAGGTTGACGTAGTGCTTGAGCACGATCTCCTGGTTCGCCTCGTCCCAGGCCGCGTTGATGTCCGGGTTGCGCCGGACGGCGACCAGGACGGCCTTGGCGACGAGGAGGAGCGGGTTGACCCGCAGACCCGCCATGTCCTTGTCGGACTTGAGCTCCTCGACCAGCTTCATCGTGCGCGTGATGTCGAAGGTGATGAACTCGGTGACGTGCGGGGCGGTGAAGGCCGAGCCGACCATCGCCGCGGCCGTGGCCTTCCGTACGCCCTTGATGGGGATACGGGTCTCCCGGCCGTCCGTCGCGACTGCGACGGGGGCGGGGGCCTGGACCGGGGCGGGGGCCGCCGGAGCCACCGGGGCCGGGGCCTCGGTCACCGGCGCGGCCGGCGCCGGGGCCGCCGCGCGGTGCACGTCCTCGCGGGTGACGATGCCGTCCGGGCCGGTCGGGGTGACCGTCGCCAGGTCGACGCCGAGGTCCTTGGCGAGCTTGCGCACCGGCGGCTTGGCCAGCGGGCGGTCGGCGACGGCGGGGCCGTGGCCGTTCAGCTGCTCAGGCACGACCGCCGCGGCCACCGGGGCCGCCGTCGCCGTCTTGCGCGCGCGGCGCTTGGTGGACGACGCGGACACGCCGTAGCCGACCAGGACCGGTTGGCGGCCCTCGGCCGCCGGCTCCTCGGCGGCCGGCTCCGGCACGGGTGCCTGCGCGGGCGCCGCGGCCACGGCCGGCGCGGCCGGCGCCTCGGGCTCGGCGCCGCCGCCCACGTTCACCGTGATGATGACCTCGCCGACGGCGACCGTCGTGCCCTCGGGGAAGCGCAGCTCGTGCACGGTGCCGTCGAACGGGATCGGGAGTTCGACAGCGGCCTTCGCCGTCTCGACCTCGATCACGACCTGGCCGTCGGTGACCGTCTCACCGGGCTGGACGTACCACTTGAGGATCTCGGCCTCGGTCAGGCCCTCGCCCACGTCGGGCATCTTGAATTCGCGGATCGTCATCGTGCTCTCCTCAGAACGCCAGCGAGCGGTCGACGGCGTCGAGCACGCGGTCCAGGCCCGGCAGGTACTCCTCCTCCAGGCGCGCCGGCGGATACGGCGCGTGGTAGCCGCCGACCCGCAGGACGGGGGCCTCCAGGTGGTAGAAGCAGCGTTCGGTGATCCGGGCGGCGATCTCCGCGCCGGAGCCGAAGAAGACCGGGGCCTCGTGGACGATGACCAGACGGCGGGTCTTCTCGACCGACGCCTGGATCGTGTCGAAGTCCAGCGGCGAGATCGAGCGCAGGTCCAGGACCTCGACCGACTTGCCCTCCTCGGCGGCCGCGGCGGCGGCCTCCAGGCAGGTCTTCACCATCGGGCCGTACGCGGCGAGCGTCAGGTCCGTGCCCTCGCGGGCGACCCGGGCCTTGTGCAGCTCGCCCGGGATGGCCTCGGTGTCGACGTCGCCCTTGTCCCAGTAGCGGCGCTTGGGCTCGAAGAAGATGACCGGGTCGTCGCTCTGGATCGCCTGCTGGAGCATCCAGTAGGCGTCGGAGGAGTTCGCCGGGGTGACGACCTTGAGGCCCGCGACGTGCGCGAAGAGCGACTCGGGGGACTCGGAGTGGTGCTCGACGGCGCCGATGCCACCGCCGTAGGGGATGCGGATGACGACCGGCATCTTCACGGTGCCGAGCGAGCGGGCCCGCATCTTCGCCAGCTGGGTGACGATCTGGTCGTACGCCGGGAAGACGAAGCCGTCGAACTGGATCTCCACGACCGGGCGGTAGCCGCGCAGCGCGAGGCCGATCGCGGTGCCGACGATGCCGGACTCGGCGAGCGGGGTGTCGATGACCCGGTCCTCGCCGAAGTCCTTCTGCAGGCCGTCGGTGATCCGGAAGACACCGCCGAGCTTGCCGACGTCGAGGCCCATGACGACGACCTTGGGGTCGGTCTCCAGGGCCTTGCGGAGCGACTCGTTGAGCGCCTTCGCGAGGGGAAGCTTCTGAACAGCCATGATTACTCGGCCTCTCCGCCCTCGAAGGACGCCTGGTACGCGACGAACTGGGCGCGCTCCTCGTCGACGAGCGCGTGCCCGTCCGCGTACACGTTGTCGAAGATCGCCGTGTGCTCCGGGACGGGCATGGCGCGGACGGCCTCGCGGACGCGCTTGCCGAGCGTCTCGCTCTCCGTCTCCAGCTCCTCGAAGAAGGCGGCGTCGGCGTGGCCCTCGTTCTCCATGTAGGCCTTGAGGCGCGCGATCGGGTCCTTGGCCTCCCACTCCTCGCGCTCCGCGTCGCGGCGGTAGCGGGTCGGGTCGTCGGAGGTGGTGTGGGCCGCCATGCGGTAGGTGAACGCCTCGATGAGGGTCGGGCCCTCGCCGCGGCGGGCGCGCTCCAGGGCGGCGCGGGTGACCGCCAGGCAGGCCAGGACGTCGTTGCCGTCGACCCGGACGCCGGGGAAGCCGAAGCCGCGGGCGCGCTGGTAGAGCGGGACGCGGGTCTGCTTCTCGATGGGCTCGGAGATGGCCCACTGGTTGTTCTGGCAGAAGAACACGACCGGGGCGTTGTAGACCGCGGAGAAGACGAACGACTCGTTGACGTCGCCCTGGCTGGAGGCGCCGTCACCGAAGTACGCGATCACGGCGGAGTCCGCGCCGTCCTTGGCGACGCCCATGGCGTAGCCGGTGGCGTGCAGCGTCTGCGAGCCGAGCACGATCGTGTACAGGTGGAAGTTGTTGCTGTTGGGGTCCCAGCCACCGTTGTTCACACCGCGGAACATGCCGAGCAGGTTGGTGGGGTCGACCCCGCGGCACCAGGCGACACCGTGCTCGCGGTAGGTGGGGAAGACGTAGTCGTCGTCCCGCAGGGCGCGGGCGGAGCCGATCTGGGCCGCCTCCTGGCCGAGCAGCGAGGCCCACAGGCCCAGCTCGCCCTGCCGCTGCAGGGAGGTGGCCTCGGCGTCGAAGCGGCGGCTGAGGACCATGTCGCGGTAGAGACCGCGCAGCTCCTCGGCCGTCAGGTCGATGTCGTACTCGGGGTGGTGGACCCGCTCGCCCTCGGGCGTCAGCAGCTGGATGAGCTCCGGCTCCTGGGGACCCTGGGGCTGCTGCGGGGACTGGGCCTTGGCGGCCGGCTTGGCACTCGTCTTCTTGGTGGCGCTGCTTGCGGTGCGCTTGGTGCCGCTGCTGCGCGTCGTCTTTCGCGCGGCAGTGCTTTCCACGGTCACGTGCGTGCTCCTCCGTCGGTCCGGCTCCCGGGGTTACCGGGGAAGCCAGTGCGGCTCCGCCTTGTCCGTGCCATCGCACGGGGTGGGTGCGACGCGGCCGGGTCGGGCGTGACAGGTGTCCCGGTGAGCGCCGTCATAGGCACGTTACCCACCCCGCGACATTTCCGCGAAACCCCACTTGACCTGCGATTTTGCTTGGATTTCCAAGTAAATCGAGAAAAGGGGAACTCTCCGCTGGTCAGGACGTGGACAACGGGCCCGACGCCGTCGTCGGAACACCCGGGAGGTTATCTCGGCCACCCCGGGCGCGGGAAGAGCCAATATGTGAGACTGACCCCGTGCGCGAAGAAGGAAAAATCACGGTATTTCTGCTGGACGACCACGAAGTCGTGCGGCGCGGCGTCCACGAGCTGCTCTCCGTGGAGTCCGACATCGAGGTCGTCGGCGAGGCCGGTACCGCCGCGGACGCGCTGGTCCGGATTCCCGCGGTCCGCCCCGATGTGGCCGTGCTCGACGTGCGCCTGCCGGACGGCAGCGGCGTCGAGGTGTGCCGTGAGATCCGCTCCGCGGACGATTCGATCAAGTGCCTGATGCTGACCTCGTACGCGGACGACGAGGCCCTTTTCGACGCGATCATGGCCGGGGCCTCGGGTTATGTCCTGAAAGCCATTCGCGGAAACGAACTCCTGAATGCCGTCCGGGATGTCGCCGACGGCAAGTCACTGCTCGACCCGGTGGCCACCGCGCGGGTCCTGGAGCGGCTGCGCGACGGCAACGGCGGGAAGGGCGACGACCGGCTCGCCCATCTCACCGAGCAGGAGCGCAGGATCCTCGACCTGATCGGCGAGGGCCTGACCAACCGGGCCATCGGCGAGCGGCTCCACCTCGCGGAGAAGACCATCAAGAACTACGTCTCCAGCCTGCTGTCGAAGCTGGGCATGGAGCGGCGCTCGCAGGCCGCCGCGTACGTGGCGCGGATGCAGGCCGAGCGCAGCCACTACTGACGCGTTCGGGACCTACGTCCCCTCCGGACCGGGGCGGGGGCCCCTTTCCGCCCGGGTGCCGTTGGCGGAGAGTGGTACCCATGCCCACCGACGAGCTCCGCGCCATCGAGCTGCTGACCCGTGTGTCGTACGGGCGGGTCGCCACGAGCATGCGGGCGATGCCGTTCGTGGCCCCGGCCCGGCACGTCGTGGACGGCGACGGCGTCCTGATCCGGCTCCACCGGGGCCTCGGCTACCACCGGGCCTGCAACGGCAGCGTCGTCGCGTACGGGGCGGACAACCTGAACTCCGGCGCGGCCGAACTGTGGTCCGTGCAGTTCACCGGCACCGCGGAGATCGTCGAGCCGACCACGGAGCAGCTGGCCGCCTTCGGCCCGGGCCCGCGCACGGTGGACGGCGAGCCCTTCGACCCGGTCTTCATGCGCGTCGAGCCCCGGTTCGTCACCGTGCACTCGCTCGACTGTTCGGACGAGGAAACCCACCACGCAGCGTGATCTAACATCTGCGGAGTGTTGCGCTCATATGCACCCCGCACTTTCGCGTCCCGCCCCTCCGGGCCCCCGCATCCGCCCGTCGGCCCCCTGCTGCGCCGCTACACGGACGCGGGCGAACCGCTGTCCTGCGAACCCGTCGCCCAGGGCTTACTGAACCGGGGGTACCGGCTCGCCACCACCCGCGGCCGCTACTTCCTCAAACAGCACCTGGACGCCCGCACCGCCGACCGGGACACCATCGTGCGCCAGCACCGGGCCACCGAGCGGCTGCACGCCCTCGGCCTGCCCGTCGCCCCGCCGCTGCCCGACGCCACCGGCCGCACCGTCGCCGTCATCGGCGGCCACTGCTACGCCCTGCACCCCTGGATCGACGGCCGGCACCGCGACGGCGCCCAGCTCTCCACCGCCGGCTCGCGCCGCCTCGGCACCCTCCTCGGACACGTCCACACCAGCCTGGACCGGATCATGGAGCCGCCGGCCCGCTCTCCCACACCGGACGGCGGCCACGAGAGCGCCCGCCCCGAGGACACCTTCCGGCTCATCGACGAGCTGCTGCGGCTCGTCCGGGCCCGACGGCACCGCGACGGCTTCGACGAGCTGGCCGAGCACCGGCTGCGCGAGCGCCGGGTGCTGCTCGCCGCCCACGCCCACCGCCGCCCGCCGTCGGCCGCCGCGACCGGCTGGGTGCACGGCGACTTCCACCCCTTCAACCTGCTCTACCGCGGCGCCGAACCCGCCGCGATCGTCGACTGGGACCGGCTGGGCGTCCGCCCGCGCGCCGAGGAGGCGGTCCGGGCCGCCGCGATCTTCTTCGTACGGCCGGCGGGCGAGCTGGCCCTCGACAAGGTGCGGGCGTACGCGCGGGCCTACCGGCGGGCGGCGGGCGCGGACCGCGCCGAGCTGGCCGCGGCGGTCGACCGGGTGTGGTGGGAGCGCCTCAACGACTTCTGGACCCTGCGCTGGCGCTACCAGCTGAACGACCACAGGGCCGACCCGCTGTTCCCTGCGGTGTCGGCCCTGGTGGTGTGGTGGACCCGCGAGTACGAAGCGGTGCGCGACGCGTTCGCGGGGTGAGCGGTCAGCGGGTGGTGCCCGCGACGGTGCCGCTGGTCGTGCCCGACGAGGTGCCGGTGCCGGAGGTCGTACCGGTCGTGGTGCCCGTCGACGTGCCGCCGTCGGACGTGCCGGTCGTGGTCCCGCCGTCGCTGGTGCCGGTCGACGTGCCGCCGTCGGACGTGCCGGTCGTGGTCCCGCCGTCGCTCGTACCGGTCGACGTGCCGCCGTCGCTCGTGCCCGTCGACGTGCCGCCGTCCGACGTGTCCGTCGGGTCCGTCGACGGCTCGTCCGTGGGCGTGGGTTCGGTCGTCGGGTTGTACGTCGGCTTGTACGTCGGCGTGTACGGCTGGTCGTTGCCGCCGCCCGACGACGAGTCGTCCGGCGTCTCGGTGTCCTCCGACGGCTCGTCCGAGGGCTCCGGCGACTCGCTCTGCGTGGACGGCGAGTCGGTGACCGCCGGCTGCTTGGTGTTGCCGCCGTCGTCCTTCTTGCCGGCCGCATCGATCGCGTACACGACACCCGCGACCATCGCGATCAGCGCGAGCGCGAGGAACAGCACGATCTTGCCGCGCCCGCCCTTGCCGCCCTGAGCCCCGTACGCGCCGCCGTCCGGCCCGTAGCCACCGGAGCCGCTGTCGTAGCCCCCGTAGCCGCCGGCCGCGCCGTCGTCCGGGTTCATCGGCGGCAGGATCGGGCCCTGCGCCGTGTCGTGGTTCATGGGGTGACCCATGCCGTGGCCCATGCCCATCACGGCCGTCGCGCCGACCGGGGAGTGGCCGCCGGGCGGGGTGTGCCCGCCGTCGTACATCTCGACGGGACCGGTGTTC
Source organism: Streptomyces sp. NPDC003943 (assembly GCF_053605265.1). NCBI lineage: Bacteria > Bacillati > Actinomycetota > Actinomycetes > Kitasatosporales > Streptomycetaceae > Streptomyces > Streptomyces sp. NPDC003943. The sequence continues at coordinate 50,522 of NZ_JBSGIW010000017.1, forward strand.
CAGCGGCCGGTGTGCCCGCCCTGGTCCTGGAGCATCTGCAGCCCGTACTGGATCAGGCCGCGCATCTCCTCGGCGCTCTGGAAGCGGTCGTCCGGGTCCTTCGCGAGCGAGCGCATGACCAGGCCGTCCAGCTCCGGCGGCGCCGCCTGCGCCACGTCGGACGGCGGGATCGGCGCGTCCTGCACGTGCTGGTAGACCACCGACAGCGGGGTCTCGCCGGTGAACGGCGGGCGCAGCGCGAGCAGTTCGTAGAGCAGACAGCCCGTCGCGTACAGGTCGGAGCGGTGGTCGACGGCCTTGCCGAGCGCCTGTTCGGGGGAGAGGTACTGCGGCGTGCCCATGACCATGCCGGTCTGGGTCATCGTCGTCGAAGCGCCGTGCAGGGCGCGGGCGATGCCGAAGTCCATCACCTTCACCGCGCCGGTGTCGGTGATGATCACGTTCGCCGGCTTGATGTCCCGGTGCACGATGCCGTGCTGGTGGGAGTAGGCGAGCGCCTCCAGGACGCCGGAGACGATGATCAGGGCCTGCTCGGGACCGGGCGCCTCGGCGCTGATCAGCAGGTCGCGGATGGTGCGGCCCTCGACCAGCTCCATCACGATGTACGGCACGGACTTGTCGCCGACGACGTCCTCGCCCGAGTCGTACACGGCGACGATCGCATGGTGGTTGAGGCCGGCGACCGACTGCGCCTCGCGCGTGAAGCGGGCCTTGGAGACCGGGTCCTCGGCGAGGTCGGGGCGCAGCAGCTTCACGGCGACCGTGCGCCCGAGCCGTACGTCCTCGGCGGCGAACACCTCGGCCATGCCGCCGCGGCCCAGACGGTGGGTCAGCCGGTAGCGGCCGTCTCCGACGACGCCGCCGAAGCCCCAGGACTCGGCCGACGCGTCCGGCACACCGCCACCTGCTCCGGATTCGGGTGCCATCAGTCCTCGCCGTCGTCTCTCGTGCCGTGTCCAGTCGTCACGCTACAGGCTCCGTACGACATCACGGTCCGCACTTGACCGGCCATCCCACTCCACACACGTACACCTGTGCAAATCCCGTGGTGTTCCCGTCACGCTTCCGGCAGCACGGCTGTGCGGAGGGTCACGGAACGGGTACCGAACCGGTGCGCGGCTTGACGTGTCTGCGCCCTCGGGCAGACTTGGCCGAGAAATTCCGATCAGCGCCGCCGCGCGCGCGTAGGGGGAAGCACAGATGAGCCAGGACGGCGCACAGGGCCGCTATGCGGGCGGTTCGGTCGCGGGTGGCCGCTACCAACTGCGTGACCTGCTCGGCGAGGGCGGCATGGCGTCGGTGTACCTGGCCTACGACAGCGCCCTCGACCGCCAGGTCGCGATCAAGACACTTCACACCGAGCTCGGCCGCGAACAGTCCTTCCGCGAACGGTTCCGGCGCGAGGCGCAGGCTGTTGCGAAGTTGTCGCACACCAACATCGTCTCGGTCTTCGACACCGGCGAGGACACCCTCGACGGCGCCGTCATGCCGTACATCGTCATGGAGTACGTGGAGGGCCAGCCGCTCGGCTCGGTGCTCGCCGCCGACGTGCAGCAGTACGGGGCGATGCCGGCCGACAAGGCGCTGAAGGTGACGGCCGACGTGCTGGCGGCCCTGGAGACCAGCCACGAAATGGGCCTGGTCCACCGGGACATCAAGCCGGGCAACGTGATGATGACCAAGCGCGGCGTGGTCAAGGTCATGGACTTCGGCATCGCCCGCGCCATGCAGTCCGGCGTCACCTCGATGACCCAGACCGGCATGGTCGTCGGCACCCCGCAGTACCTCTCCCCCGAGCAGGCCCTGGGCCGCGGCGTCGACGCCCGCTCCGACCTGTACTCGGTCGGCATCATGCTCTTCCAGCTGCTGACGGGCCGGCTGCCGTTCGACGCCGACTCGCCGCTGGCCATCGCGTACGCACACGTCCAGGAGGAGCCGGTCGCGCCCTCCTCGGTCAACCGCTCGGTGACCCCGGCGATGGACGCGCTCGTCGCCCGCGCGCTGAAGAAGAACCCGAACGAGCGCTTCCCGAGCGCCGCCGCCATGCGCGACGAGTGCCTGCGGGTGCTCTCCGCCGGGCAGACCGGCGCGCCGATGATCGTCGCGGGCGGCCCGGTCCAGAGCGGCTCCGGCGTCGGCTCGGCGGTCTTCCCGCCGGTCGGCCAGACCCCGCCGCCGGCCACGCACGGCGTGCAGACCCCGTACCAGCCGGTCCCGCAGGCGAACCCGTACGGCGCGCCGACCCCGGCGCCCGCGCCCTCGTACGGCTACCCGCAGCAGGCCCCGGCCTACCAGACCCCGCCCCCGGCCTTCCAGATGCAGGCACCGGCGCCCACGCCCGCCCCCGGGCCGTACACCGTGCAGCAGCCGGCGCCCACGGGCGGTGGCGGCGGCGGGCAGAGCGGCATGAACAAGATCGTCATCGGCGCGATCGGGCTGCTGGTGGTCGTGGGCGTGATCGTGGGCGTCTCGATCATGAACAAGGACTCGGACGACAACGCGGGCAACGACAACGGTCCGAGCCAGAGCGCGAGCAGCGCGGCCGGCCACAAGGGCCCGGACCTCACCAAGACCATCGACACCAAGAAGTGCACGGAGCCGAACGAGTCGGACTCGGACCCCGACAAGTTCGAGGTCCCGGACTTCACCTACAAGAACCTCCAGTCGGTGAAGGACTGCATCCAGGCCGCCGGCTGGAAGGTGAAGGCCGAGTCGTCCGTCGACGAGAACACCTACGGCGAGGGCACGGTCATCACGCAGTACCCGCGCCAGGGCACGGAGATCTCCAAGGACGACGCCGAGTTCACCTTCGAGGTGTCGACGGGCAACCCGGCGCAGTAGCGCCGACCCCGCCCCTGTCCGGCCCCTTTCCGGCCCTGGTCCCGGCCCCTGGATCCCCTAGCGGACGACTCCGGGTGCCGGGTCCGTCCCGTCGTGTGACGCTGAGTCGAACGGCTCGACGGCTCGGTACGGGCTCGGCACGGGAGGGGGTCACCCGGTGGCTCCAGGACTCCGCGCGACGAGGACGCGGGTGCTCGCACCCGCCCTCGCCTGCTGTTTCACGGCATGTGCGGTGCCGGTCGCGGTCCAGGCCGCGTACGGTGCCGAGGCCACGCCCGCGACCTCGGCGAGCACGGCGAGCACCTCGGCCCCGGTGAGCACGTCGGCGCCGGCCGCCACGCGCACCCCGCCGCCACCCTCGGCCGGCGGCGGCTCCACGACGCCCTCCGCCAGGCCCTCCGCGACCGTCTCCCCCGCGCCCGCCCCGAGCGGTTCCGCCGTCCCCTCGGGCTCGCCCAAGCCGGCGGAACAGTCCGAGCCGACGGAATCGGCCGAGCCGGCGGAGTCGTCCGAGCCCGCCGAACCCTCCGAGCCGCCCGCGCCCAGCGACACCGCGGCGCTCGCGGGGCGCCCGGCGGGGGAGGGCCGGGAGCGTCCCGGGCGGCCCGCCGCCGCGCCCGAGTCGCCCACGCCGACGGATCCGGCGCCTCCCTCTCGTACCAAAACGGCAACAGAGGAGGAGCCCGCCGCGGAGCCCGGCGAGGGCGTCGGCGCGGTCCCTGAGACGGACGTCCCCGGCGGACGGACCACGCCCGCCGCCGATCCGGCGGCCGCGCCGCGGATCGGCGCCGAGGCCGCCACGTCCCTCTCCGACCGGCGGTTTCCCGTGCTCACCCTGGGAATCGGGCTCGCACTGGTCGGGCTCGGGATCGGCTTCCTCGGGCTCCGGATGCGGCGCCGCTGAGTGCTTCGGCGCGGGCCTCAACCGGCCCGGGCCCCCCTTGAGTCGGACCCCGCGCGTCCGCCTCAGGTCGCTTGGCAGCGTCGACATACTCGGTATACATACTGAGTATGTCGATCCGCCACGGGCTCCTCGCCCTCCTCGAACACGGCCCGCGCTACGGCTCCCAGCTCCGTACGGAGTTCGAGTCCCGTACCGGCTCCACCTGGCCGCTGAACGTGGGCCAGGTCTACACGACCCTCAGCCGGCTCGAACGGGACGGGATGGTCGTGCAGGACGGCGAGGACGAGGCCGGGCACGCGCTCTACGCGATCACCGACGACGGCCGCGCCGAGCTGCGCACCTGGTTCGAGCGGCCCGTGGACCGGACCAGTCCGGCCCGTGACGAGCTGTCCATCAAGCTCGCCATGGCCGTCGGGGCGCCCGGGGTCGACATCCGCGACGTCATCCAGTCCCAGCGCCGGCACACCGTGCAGGCCATGCAGGACTACACCCGGCTCAAGGCGCAGGCCATCAGCGCCGTCGAGAAGAACGGGGCCCGGGCCCGCGACGACGTCGCCTGGCTGCTCGTCCTGGAGCAGCTGATCTTCCAGACCGAAGCGGAGGCGCGCTGGCTCGACCACTGCGAGTCCCGGCTGATCCGCCTCTCGGCCGCCGCGGCCGTGAACCCGGAGACGACACCGTCACCACCGTCACCACCGGCCACGCCGGCCCGGCCGCGCACCGGCTCCGCCTACCGGCGCTGAGCCACCAGAACCGCGTACCTCTCTTCCCAGAAGTACTTCGCCCCAGCGCGGTACTTCGTCCCAGAGCAGTACTTCGTCCCAGACCAGACAAACCCAGACCAGACCCAGACCAGACCCAGACCGTACGCCCGGCTCCGCCAACGGCCGCCCGCCACGCGGCCGTCCGAGGCGTACCCCGAGGGGGATCTCCATGTCCGTACAGCAACAGCCACAGCCCGTGCTGCGTCTGCACAACCTGACCCGTGTGCACGGCTCCGGCGCCACCGAGGTGCACGCCCTGCGCGGCATCGACCTCGACGTCTTCCCGGGTGAACTCGTCGCCGTCATGGGCCCGTCCGGCTCCGGCAAGTCCACCCTGCTGACCATCGCCGGCGGCCTGGACACCCCCACCTCGGGCCAGGTGATCGTCGAGGGCACCGACATCACCACCGCGGGCCGCAAGGAGCTCGCCGCGCTCCGCCGCCGCAGCATCGGCTACGTCTTCCAGGACTACAACCTCATACCGGCGCTCACCGCCGCCGAGAACGTGGCCCTGCCCCGCGAACTGGACGGCGTCTCCGCCCGCAAGGCCCGCGCCGAGGCGCTCGCCGCGCTGACGGAGATGGAGCTCGGCCATCTCGCCGACCGCTTCCCCGACGAGATGTCCGGCGGCCAGCAGCAGCGCGTGGCCATCGCCCGCGCCCTGGTCGGCGACCGCCGTCTCGTCCTCGCCGACGAGCCCACCGGCGCCCTCGACTCCGAGACCGGCGAGTCCGTGCTCGCCCTGCTGCGCTCCCGCTGCGACGCCGGTGCAGCCGGCATCCTCGTCACCCACGAGCCGCGGTTCGCCGCCTGGGCCGACCGCGTGGTGTTCCTGCGGGACGGCGCCGTCGTCGACCAGACCGTACGCAGCGAGGCCGACTCGCTCCTGAGCGGCCGGGCGGGGCAGCGGTGACGACCTGGTTCCACTCCTGGCGGGCCGCGATCCGGATCGCCCGCCGCGACGCCTGGCGCTCCAAGGGCCGCAGCTTCCTCGTCCTCGCGATGATCGCCCTGCCGATCCTGGGCGTGAGCGCCTTCTCGCTGACCTTCCGCAGCGCCGAACTCACCCCGGTGCAGAAGCTGGAGCGCGACATCGGCGCTGCCGACGCCCGCTTCAGCGACGCCCAGACCGACGGCACGCCGATCATGCAGGACCCGAACGGCGAACAGAGCACCACCGTCGAGGACTACTCGAACGGCAACAAGCCCTGGCCCGACGGCCCGACCGACGTCCGCAAGACCATCCCGGCCGGCTCCACGGTCCTCACCGACAGCTCCGGCACCGCCAAACTGACCACCGCCTACGGGCTGCTGAGCACCGACGTCCGCGAGCTGAAGGCCGCCGACCCGGTCGCCCGGGGCATCATGCGGCTGCTCGACGGCCGCTTCCCGGAGAAGGCCGACGAGGTCGCCGTGACCACGCGCTTCCTGGAGTCCAGCGGCCTGAACATCGGCTCCACGCTCTCCGCCCGCGGCTTCGACCGCCTGTACACGATCACCGGTGTGTACGAGCTGCCCAGCGACCTCAAGCAGGAGCAGGTCAACGCGCTGCCGGGCGCCTTCCTGAAGCCGTACGGCGTGGCCGTCGAGAAGTCCGGCCTGCCGGCGCCCGGTTACTCCATCACGTACCTGGTGAAGCGGGCCGGGGCATCCGACACGTCCGCGTCCGGTGGTTTCACGTGGAACATGGTCAAGCAGATCAACGCCAAGGGCGTGCAGGTCGTTTCGCGCGCCGTGGTGCTGAACCCGCCGCCGGACTCCGAGGTGCCGCTCTACCAGCGCGACGGCTGGGGCGAGTTCCAGGAGAGCACGGCCGCCAAGGCCGCCGCGCTCGCCGCCGTCGGCACCGTGGTCGGTCTCGCGATGCTGGAGATCTGTCTGCTCGCCGGCCCCGCCTTCGCCGTCGGCGCCCGCCGCTCCCGCCGCCAGCTCGGTCTGGTGGGAGCCAACGGCGGTGCCCGCAGCCACATCCGGGCCATCGTGCTGAGCGGCGGTCTGGTCATCGGCGTCGCCGCGGCCGTCGTCGGCACGGTCCTCGCCATGATCCTGACCTTCGCGCTCCGGCCGTACCTGGAGGAGTACATGGGGCAGCGGTTCGGCGGCTTCACCGTCCGACCGCTCGAAATCCTCGGGATCGCCGCGCTGGCCGTCCTCACCGGTCTGCTCTCCGCGATCGTCCCGGCGGTCACCGCCTCCCGGCAGACCGTGCTGGCCTCCCTCACCGGCCGCCGCGGGGTGCGCCGCAGCAGCCGGGTGCTGCCGCTGGTCGGTCTCGTCGCACTGCTGCTCGGTGCCGCGATCGCGCTGTACGGCTCGGTCGTCACCGACCAGTTCATCATCGTGGCGGGCGGCTCCGCCCTCGCCGAGCTGGGCGTGGTCGCCATGACCCCGGCCCTGGTGGGCCTCTTCGGCCGCGCCGGCCGCTGGCTGCCGCTGTCGCCGCGGCTCGCGCTGCGCGACGCCGTGCGCAACCGCGGCCGCACGGCACCCGCCGTCGCCGCCGTGCTGGCCGCCGTCGCGGGCACGGTCGCCGTGTCCACGTACGCGGCGAGCAGGGACGCCCAGGACGAGGCCGGGTACCACGCGACGCTGCCCTACGGAGCCGTCTCCGTGTTCACCGGCGAGGAGGGCGGGCGGGACGTCCCGGCGGCCCGGGAGGCCGTGCAGCGCACCTTTCCCGTCGACGTCCGCGCCGACGTCTCCCGGATCGCCGTCGGCCGCACCGGCTGCTCGACCTGGGACGCCAGCCCCGGCTGCGGCACCTACGAGGTCGTCGTCCCGGACGCCAACCAGTGCCCGCTGTGGACCGCGGCGAACGGCTCCGACGACGACCCGGCGTCGAAGTTCACCAAGGAACAGCGGCGCGCGCTCGCCAAGGACTGGCGCTGCGCCACGGGTGACAGCGGCGCTGCCGTCCCCACCGAGGGCAACCTGCTGATCGCCGACGCTACGCTGCTCAAGGTCCTCGGCATCACGGACCCCGGCGCCGTCCGGGCCCTCGCCGACGGCAGGTACGTCAGCTTCGACCGGAGGCAGGTCGACCAGGCCGGCAAGGTCGGCATCAAGCTGGTCAGCGACAACCAGGCCGCCCAGCGCGCCGCGGAGCAGAACAAGCCGACGCCCGGCGTGCTGAAGACCTTCACCGCCTACCCGGTGCCCGGCTCCCCGAACGCCTACGGCGTGCAGGGCGTGCTCAGCCCCGCCGCCGCCAAGGCCGCCGGAATCGCCACCGTCCCGCTCGGCTCGTTCTTCACCACCGACCGGATGCCGAGCACGGAGCAGCAGCAGAAGCTCGACGCCGAGCTCGCCAAGCTCGGCGGCAAGATCGACCTCACCCTGGAGCAGGGCTACGTCAGCGAGAACAGCATCGTCCTGATCGCGCTGACCATCTTCGCGGGCCTGGTCACCATCGGCGCCGCCGGCATCGCCACCGGCCTCGCCCAGGCCGACGCCGAGGCCGACCTGAAGACGCTCGCCGCGGTCGGGGCCCCGCCCCGCGTACGGCGCATCCTCAGCGGCTTCCAGTGCGGGGTGGTCGCGGCCATGGGCGTGCTGCTCGGCTCGCTCGCCGGCGTGCTGCCCGCGATGGGTCTGCGGCTCACCGACGAGCGCCAGCAGCTGGCGTACTACCAGGAGAGCCTCGACAACGGCTGGGGCGGTGTGACGGACGGCCCGCCGTACGTGCCGATCGTCGTGCCCTGGACGACTCTCGCCGCGCTCCTGGTGTTCGTGCCGCTCGGCGCCGCGCTGCTCGCGGCCCTGGTGACCCGCTCCCGCGGGGCGCTGGCCCGCCGCGCCGCGCACTGAGACACATGTCCTGCCCCTGGAGGAGGGTGGATCACCCTCCTCCAGGGGCACACCGTGTGATGAGGCATGTGTGCGAGAGAATGGCGGCATGGATATGCCGAGGAATGACAGGTCGCAGGAGAGCAGCCCCAAGGTCCTCGTAGTGGGCCAGGACGGGATGCCGCTCGGCGGCACTCAGGGTGACGACGAACCCCGCGAGGTCCCGGTGACGGAAATGGTGGAGCAGCCCGCGAAGGTCATGCGCATCGGCAGCATGATCAAGCAGCTGCTGGAGGAGGTCAGGGCGGCACCTCTCGACGAGGCCAGCCGCGTCCGGCTCAAGGACATCCACGCCAGCTCGGTGAAGGAGCTGGAGGACGGGCTCGCCCCGGAACTGGTCGAGGAACTGGAGCGGCTCTCCCTGCCGTTCACCGACGAGGCCATCCCCTCGGAGTCGGAACTGCGCATCGCGCAGGCCCAGTTGGTCGGCTGGCTCGAAGGGCTCTTCCACGGCATTCAGACGGCGCTGTTCGCCCAGCAGATGGCGGCCCGCGCCCAGTTGGAGCAGATGCGCAGGGCGCTCCCGTCGGGCGCGCCGCACGACGATGACGACGACCACGGCCCGCACCACGGCCGGGCGGTCGGCTCCGGCCCGTATCTGTAGACGACCAGGGCCGAACGAGTCGGGGCCCGGGCCACGGTGAATTCCGCGGCCCGGGCCCCGTCGTATGCGGCTACGCGCACGGCGCGGTCGCACGTGCGGCGCTGTTGGCGCGCGGCCTACGCGGTGAGCGCGGCCTACGCGATCGCGCTGTCGGCGCGCGGCCTACGGGGTCGGCGCGTTCGGCGCCAGGAGCAGCACCTTGCCGACGTGACTGCTCGCTTCGACGGCCCGGTGGCCCTCGGCGGCGTCCGCCAGCGGCACCGTGCGGTCCACGACCGCGGTGACCGTGCCCGCCTCGACCAGCGGCCAGACGTGCTCGCGGACGGCGGCCACCACCGCCGCCTTCTCGCTCAGCGGGCGGGCGCGCAGGGTCGTCGCCAGGACGGCGGCGCGCTTGGCCATCAGGGCGCCGAGGTTCAACTCGCCCTTGACGCCGCCCTGGAGACCGATGACGACGAGCCGGCCGTTGACGGCGAGGGCCTTGATGTTCCGGTCCAGGTACTTGGCGCCGACGATGTCCAGGATGACGTCCGCCCCGGCCCCGTCCGTGGCCTTGTGGAGCTCCTCGACGAAGTCCTGCTCGCGGTAGTCGATGAGGATGTCCGCGCCGAGCTCGGCGCAGCGGGCCAGCTTTTCGGCGCTGCCGGCGGTGACCGCGACCCGGGCGCCGACGGCCTTGGCCAGCTGGATCGCCATCGTGCCGATGCCGCTCGCGCCGCCGTGCACCAGGAGCGTCTCGCCGGGCCGCAGATGCGCCAGCATGAAGACGTTCGACCAGACCGTGCAGGCCACCTCGGGCAGCGCGGCGGCCGTCACCAGGTCCACGCCCTGCGGCCGGGGCAGCAACTGCCCGACCGGCACGGCGACCTTCTCCGCGTAGCCGCCGCCGACGAGCAGCGCGCACACCTCGTCTCCGACGGACCAGTCCGAGACGCCGGGGCCGAGCGCGGTGATCCGGCCGGAGCACTCGAGTCCCGGGTAGCGGGAGCTGCCCGGCGGCGGGTCGTAGAAGCCCTGGCGCTGGAGCAGATCGGCACGGTTGACGGCGCTCGCCACCACCTCGACGAGGACCTCGCCCTCGGCGGGGACGGGGTCGGGCACCTCGGCCCAGACCAGCGCCTCGGGTCCGCCGGGTTCCGGAATCGTGATCGCATGCATGCCGGCGAGGCTACTCCCGGTGCCGCCCTGGTGGGTTCAGTCCTCGGCGGGATTGGTCAGCGGCATGGCCGGGGTGGCGCGCACGATGGTGATGACCCGGTCGGTGAGCTGGAGCGGGCTCGCGGCGGGGTCGTCGTAGCCGAGCAGCCGGTGGCCGCGCAGCACGCTGACCACCAGGTCCTTCGTCTCGCGCACGCTCTTGCCCGCCTCGGCCTTGGTCACCGGCCGTTCCACGAGGTCGAGTCCGGAGCCCTGTTGGATGAGGTCTTCCATCACCGTGCCCGCGCTGGGGCTGAGGACGGAGAGGCCGAGCAGCCGGCCGGCGGCGCTGGCGCTGGTGATCACGGCGTCGGCCCCGGACTGGCGCAGCAGCGGGGCGTTCTCCTCCTCGCGGACCGCGGCCACGATCTTCGCGCCCTTGTTGAGCTGGCGGGCCGTCAGTGTGACCAGGACGGCGGTGTCGTCGCGCTGGGTGGCGACGACGATCTGACGGGCCTTCTGCACCTCGGCGCGCAGCAGCACGTCACTGCGGGTCGCGTCGCCGACCACGCCGACGAAACCGTCGGCGTTGGCCGCCTCGATGACCTTGGTCGCCGGGTCGACGATGACGATCTGGTCCTTGCGCAGTCCGGTCGCGCACAGCGTCTGGATCGCCGAGCGCCCCTTGGTGCCGAAGCCGACGATGACGGTGTGGTCGCGCAAGGTGGCCCTCCAGCGTTTCCGCCGGAACTCCTCCCGGGTCCGTTCCGTCAGGACCTCGAGGGTGGTTCCGACCAGGATGATCAGAAACAGCACGCGCAGCGGCGTGACCAGCAGGATGTTCGCGAGCCGCGCCGAGTCGCTGTACGGGACGATGTCGCCGTAGCCCGTGGTGGAGAGCGTGACGGTCGCGTAGTAGACGCTGTCGAGGAAGTCGACTGTCCCGTCGGCGTTGTCGTGGTAGCCGGACCGGTCGAGATAGACGATGAGCACCGTCGCGACCAGCACGCCGAGCGCCATCAGGAGCCGCTTGGCGACCTGCTGCAGGGGCTTCTCGACCACCCGCCGGGGCAGCCTGAGCCGGGCGCCCACCACCCGCTCGTCGGCCTGCCGGGCCATCGCGTCACGGCTGGGAAGTTTCACGTGAAACGTCCTCCGCCGGGGGCGTCTGCCGACAGGCCGGCCGTGGCCGGCCAGGGCAGGTCGAGCACGTCGAGCGACTGCCCGGGCCGGGCCCCGCCGGGCGGGATCACGGCCATGCCGTGGGCTGCGGCGATGCTCCGGAGCATCGCGGGGCCGTTGTAGTGCAGCGGTACGGCCTCGGCGCCGCGCACCAGGACAGGGACGAGCCGGGTGTCGTACGGATGGCCGTGCACCTCGTCGCGTACGACCGCCCGGTACGGGGCCGGGGCGGGCCGCCCGGCCAGCGTGCGCAGCAGTGGCTCGGCGAGCGTGAGCAGCCCGGAGACGGCGGCGAGCGGGTTGCCGGGCAGTCCGACGAGATGGCGGCCGTCCGCGAGCCGGGCCAGGAGCATCGGGTGGCCGGGGCGGACCTTCACGCCGTCGACGAGCAGGGTCGCGCCGGCCTTCGCGAGCACCGGATGGACGTGGTCGACCGGCCCGGCGGCGGTGCCGCCGGTGGTGACGACCACGTCGGCGGCGGAGCCGGTGACCGCCGCGTACAGCGCCTCGGCGTCGTCGCCGATCCGGCGGGTGCCGAGGACCTCGACGCCGAGCGCCCGCAGCCACGGGGCGAGCAGCGGACCGAGCGCGTCACGGATCAGGCCCTCGTGGGGCAGTCCGGAGGTCAGCAGCTCGTCGCCGAGGACGAGGACCTCGACGCGGGGGCGCGGATGCACGGACAACTCGTCGTAGCCGGCCGCGGCGGCCAGCCCGAGCACGGCCGGGGTCACCGTGCTCCCGGCGGGCAGCAGCCGGTCGCCGGTGCGGCACTCCTGGCCGCGCGGACGGATGTCCTGGCCCGGGACGACGTCGCGCAGGGCGTGGAGCCGGCCTGCGGTGCGGGCGCTGAGGGTGCTGTCGGTGGTGCCGTCGGCCCGGTCCGTGCTGTCGGTACGGGAGTGCTCGCTGCGGACCACGGCGGTGGTCCCGGCCGGCACCCGGCCGCCGGTCGCGATCCGTACGGCGTCGCCGTCGGCAAGGGCCCCGGCGGGGGCGTGCCCGGCGAGGACCGCGCCCTCGGGGTCGATCCGCCAGGGGCCGGGCCCGGCGACCGCCCAGCCGTCCATGGCGGAGGTGTCGAAGGACGGCAGATCGGTGAGCGCCTCCAGCGGCCCGGCCAGTACCCGCCCGAGCGCCTCGGCCAGCGGCACCGCCTCGGGCGTTCGGCCCGCCGCCGCCCTTTCCCCGGCCAGCGTGGCGAGCGCCCGGGCGTCGGGCCAGGGGGTGGCGCGGTGTCGCTCGGTGGCGGCTGTGGGCACCTGGGGAGCCGGGGGGTCGGAGGGGGCTGTGGGCGCCTGGGAGGACGTGGGTTCCGCGGGGGCCGTGGGTTCCGCTGGGCCCGTGGGCTCGGCGGAGCCCCGGGGAGGTTCGGCTGGGGCCTGGGAGGCCGTAGGGGCCAGGGAGGCCGTGCACCCCTGGGAGTCCGCGGGCTTCTCCGGGGCCTTGGGGTCCACAGGCACCATGGGCTCCGCCGACGCCTGGGTCCGGTTCCGGCCGACGAGCGCGATGGCCTCGTCGATACCGTCGTCAGGCATCTCGGCGTCGGACGGCTGTGCGGCGGGCCTCTCGGCGCCGTCGGGCGCGCGCTCGGTCATGGTCATCCGGCCTCGTCCTGCTCGGCGGCCCACCGCTGGGCCAGCGCGGCCGCCTTGTGCGCGGCCTCCGCCACGGCCTCCGGGCCGCCCTTGCCGCCGGCCGCCTGCGCCGCCGCGTACCCGACCAGGAACGTGGTCAGCGGCGCGGCGGGCCGTGCGACGCCGTGCGCCGCGTCCCGCGCCAGGTCCAGCAGCACGTTCGTGTCGACGTCCAGGTCGATGCCCAGCTCGTCCTTGACCGCGGTGATCCATTCGTTCAGCACGTGCCCATGCTCCCTGATCCGCGCACGGGCCGCTGCGATGTCCTCCCAGGTGTCGCAGTCGAAGGACGCGCCCAGGGCGTCCCCCGACTCGGTCGCCGCCACGCGGACAACGGTCAGGGCACCCGTGACCAGGCGCAACGGCAGCCCGGTGAGGGTGCCGCGCTCGGCCGCGAGCCCCGCGAGCACCCGTCGCAAGGCCCCGGCCCGGTACACGGCGACGAGCGGCTGCTCCCGCCCGTCCGCGTCGACGGTGACCGCCGCCTCCGCCCGGGGCTCCGCGTCGAGCGCGGCCACGAGCCGCCGGGCGGTGCCGGGTGCGAAGAAGGGAAGGTCTGCGGAGAGGAGGAGGATGAGGGGCGCGGGGACGTCCGGGCCGGTGCCGGGGGCCGAAGCGCCGGAGACCCGCGCGGCGGCGGCGTCCTTGCCCACGTCCGTGCCGACATCCGGGCTCCCGCCCAAGCCGACGTCCGGGCCGACGTCCGCACCCACGTCCGAGCCCTCGGAGGGCCCTGCGGGCGTCCCGCCGGCGAGGCGGCGCAGGCCCGCGTCGAGCGCGGCGACGGGGCCGCCGCCGGGCGGGTCCTCGCGGGTCCATTCGACGGGTCGGGCGGTGGCCCGCGGCGCGGCGACGACCACGGTGCGCCCGGCGTCGCGGCAGCCCGCGAGGACCCGGTCGAGCAGGGCGCGGCCCCCGACCCGTACGCCGGGCTTGTCGGCCCCGCCGAGCCGCCGGGCCGAGCCTCCCGCGAGCACGATGGCGTCGTAAGCGGTCGTCATCCCAGCAGTATGGTCCGGGATCGCCCGGCCATGGCCGGGTCGTCTCACGGAAGGAGACGACCCTGGGCCGAACGGTCCGGGGCCCGGCGTGGGGTTGGGCCCCGGACGAGGCCGCCGGGAACCGGCCGGGCCCCTTGCCCTGCCGGCTTCCGCCCCGGCGGAGTCGGTGCGGTCCTGCGATCCCGCATGCAGTCCCGCGGTCGTGCGGTCAGAGCGTGCGCAGCAGCACCGCCGGGTTCTCGACGCAGTCCGCGACATAGCGCAGGAAGCCGCCGGCCGTCCCGCCGTCGCAGACCCGGTGGTCGAAGGTGAGCGACAGCTGCACCACCTGACGGACCGCCAGCTCACCTTGGTGCACCCACGGCTTGGGCACGATCCGGCCGACGCCGAGCATGGCCGCCTCGGGGTGGTTGATGATCGGCGTGGAGCCGTCGACCCCGAACACCCCGTAGTTGTTCAGCGTGAACGTGCCACCGGTCAGGTCCGCCGGGGTCAGGGACCCGGCCCGCGCGGCCTCGGTCAGCCGGGCGAACTCGGCGGTCAGCGACTCGGCCGTGCGGCCGCCCGCGTCCTTGACGACGGGGACGACCAGACCGCGCTCGGTCTGGGCCGCGAACCCGAGGTGCACGGACGGCAGCCGGACGATCTCCCGCGCGGCCGTGTCGACCGTCGAGTTGAGCTCCGGGAAGCGGGACAGGGCGTGCGTGCAGATCCGGGCGAGCAGCGCGAGGACGGAGATCTTCGGTCCGCCCGCCGCGTTCATCGCCGCCCGTGCGGCCATGAGTTCGGTCGCGTCGGCGTCCACCCAGCAGGTCGCGTCGGGTATCTCCGTACGGCTCCGGGACAGCTTGTCGGCGACCGCGCCGCGCACTCCGCGCAGCGGGACGCGCTCCCCTGCGGCGGCCACGGCGACGCGCGCCGGTGCCGGAGCGGCCGGAGCGGCGGCCGGGGCCTCGGCGGCCCGGTCCCGTACGGCGAGCGCGTTCTCCACGTCGGCGCGCAGGATCAGCCCCTCGGGCCCCGAGCCGCGCACCTCGCGCAGGTCGAGCCCCCGGTCCCGGGCGAGCTTGCGCACCAGCGGCGAGATGACGGCCACGGGCCCCTGCGGCGCGGCGACCTGCGCCGGAGCCGGGATCACGGGAGCGGGCGCGGGTGCGGCGGCCACGGGCGGCTCGCGCCGGACCCGGCGGCGCCGGGCGGCGGGCCCGGTGGTGCCGTAGCCGACGAGGACGTTGCCCGAGTACTCGGAGGACTCGGCGTCCGACGCCTTCGGAACCTGCGGGGCCTTCGAGGGCTCCGGGGCCTCGGCCGCGCCGGTCCGCTCCGGGGAGCCGCCGACGGCGACCGTCAGGAGCGGGGCGCCGACGGGCAGTTCGGTCCCCTCGTCGCCGAAGCGGGCGGTGACCACACCGCCGTACGGGCAGGGCACCTCCACCATCGCCTTGGCCGTCTCGACCTCGACGACCGGCTGGTCGATGGTGACGACGTCGCCGACGTCGACGAGCCAGCGCACGATCTCGGCCTCGGTGAGGCCCTCGCCGAGGTCGGGCAGCTTGAATTCGAGCACCTGGGCCATCAGCTCTGCGCCTCCCACTGGAGCCGCGCGACGGCGTCCAGGATCCGGTCCACGCCCGGCAGGTGGTGGCGCTCCAGCATCGGCGGCGGGTACGGGATGTCGAATCCCGCGACCCGCAGCACCGGCGCCTCCAGGTGGTGGAAGCAGCGCTCGGTGACCCGGGCCGCGATCTCGGCGCCGGGCCCGGCGAAGCCGGTCGACTCGTGCACGACGACGGCCCGTCCGGTGCGCTTCACGGACGCGCAGACGGTCTCCTCGTCGAAGGGCACGAGCGAGCGCAGGTCGACGACCTCCAGGTCCCAGCCCTCGGCCGTGGCCGCCTCGGCGGCCTCCAGGCACACCGGCAGGGACGGGCCGTAGGTGATGAGGGTGGCACTGGTGCCGGGGCGGCGCACGACCGCCTTGCCTATCGGCTCCACGGCGGCCGGCGCCTCGGGCGACCAGTCGGACTTCGACCAGTAGAGCCGCTTGGGCTCCAGGAAGACCACCGGGTCGTCGGAGGCGATGGCGGCCCGCAGCAGCCCGTAGGCGTCCTCGACGGTCGCCGGCGCCACGACGTGGAGGCCGGGGGTGGCCATGTAGTAGATCTCGGAGGAGTCGCTGTGGTGCTCGACGCCGCCGATTCCGCCGCCGTACGGCACGCGGACCACGAGCGGCATCGGCATCGCGCCGCGGGTGCGGTTGCGCATCCGCGAGACATGGCTGATGAGCTGCTCGAACGCCGGGTAGGCGAAGGCGTCGAACTGCATCTCGACGACCGGCCGGAGCCCGTACATCGCCATGCCGACGGCCGTGCCGAGGATGCCCGCCTCGGCCAGCGGGGTGTCGGTGCAGCGGTCCTCGCCGAACTCCTTCGCGAGCCCGTCGGTGACGCGGAAGACGCCGCCGAGCGTGCCGACGTCCTCGCCCATCACATGGACGGTCGGGTCCTCGGCCATGGCGTCGCGCATGGCCCGCTGGAGGGCCTGCGCCATGGTCGCCGGCTTGGCCGCCTTGGCGGATCGCCTCGCTGTGGCCTGGGTGGTCATCCCGCCTCACTCTCGGCGTCGAGCTCCGCCCGCAGCTGCTCCGCCTGCTCGCGCAGCTGCGCGGTCTTCTCGGCGTACACGTGGGCGAACAGGTCCATCGGGTCGAGCACGGGGTCGGCGTTCATCCGCTCGCGCAGCCGTGCCGCCATCTCCTCGGCGTCCTCGGCGGCGGCGCGCCGGCCGTCCTCGTCGAGCAGTCCGCGCTCGGTCAGCTCCCGCTCCAGGATCAGGACCGGGTCGTGCGCCTTCCACGCCTCGACCTCGGCGTCGCCGCGGTAGCGGGTGGCGTCGTCGGCGTTGGTGTGGGCGTCGATCCGGTACGTGACGGCCTCGACGAGCGTGGGTCCGCCGCCGCGCCGGGCGCGGGCGACGGCCTCGGTGAGGACCTGGTGGACGGCGACCGCGTCGTTGCCGTCGACGAGCCGGCCCGGCATCCCGTACCCGACGGCCTTGTGGGCGAGGGAGGGCGCGGCGGTCTGCTTGGCGAGCGGCACGGAGATCGCGAAGCCGTTGTTCTGCACCAGGAAGACCACCGGGGCCTGCCAGACCGCGGCGAAGTTCAGCGCCTCGTGGAAGTCGCCCTCGCTGGTGCCGCCGTCGCCGACCATGGCGAGCGCCACGACGTCGTCGCCCTTCAGCCGGGCGGCGTGGGCCAGGCCCACGGCGTGCGGGAGCTGGGTCGCGAGCGGCGTGGACAGCGGGGCTATGCGGTGCTCGCGCGGGTCGTAGCCGGTGTGCCAGTCGCCGCGCAGCAGCGTCAGTGCCTGCACGGGGTCGAGCCCGCGGGCGACGGCCGCGAGCGTGTCGCGGTACGAGGGGAAGAGCCAGTCCCGCTCCTCCAGGGCCAGCGCGGCGGCGACCTCGCAGGCTTCCTGGCCGGTCGTGGACGGGTAGACGGCGAGCCGGCCCTGCTTGGTCAGGGCCGTGGCCTGCGCGTTGTACCGGCGGCCGCGGACCAGCTCCGCGTAGAGGCGGCGCAGCAGCGCGGGATCGGCATCGGCCACGGCGTCCGTGCCGAGCACGCGCAGCGGTTCCGCGTCCGGCAGCAGCGGGGCGGGGTCGACACGCGGCTGCCAGGCCGGGGGCGGGGTGGGCCGGTAGGCGCGGGGGGCACCGGGGGGCGCTTGGACTGTCGAACTGCGCTGTTGCAACGAGTCCACCTCCTCGTGGGAGCGGGCATAAGACCCGAAGGCGGGTGGCGCGAATGTGGCGCGCCTCACCTACCGATTGTTCGGTCGTGGAGGCATTTTGGCTACAGGCGCCTTCAGCCTGTGGACAAACGGTTTTCCACAGCCTGGGATGGGTGCAAGGCGTCCACGATAGAGAGGCGGGGGGCTATGGCGGAAGAACAAATGGCCGACTTCGAGGGGCGCTCGGACGACGAGCGCCTGAACACGCTCCCCGGCGCCGCCCTCCCGGCGGCTCCGGCCGGCGGGCCGCAGGCGTACCAGGGGACGACTTCCGGCCCTCCCGCCATGGTCCCCCCGGGCGGGCCGGCCCGCCCGCTGGACGCGATCGACCGGGACATCCTGCGGCTGCTCCAGGCCGACGGCCGCGCCTCGGTCCGCTCGGTCGCCGAACGGGTCCACGTCTCGCGCGCCAACGCGTACGCGCGGATCAACCGGCTCATCGAGGACGGCGTGATCCGCGGCTTCGGCGCCCGCGTCAACCACGAGCGGGCGGGGCACGGCGCCTCCGCCTACATCACCCTCAAGATCGTCCAGAACACCTGGCGGACCGTCCGCGAACAGCTCCGGGCCCTGCCCGGCGCCGCCCACATCGCCCTGGTCAGCGGCGACTTCGACGTCCTGCTGCTCGTCCACACCCCGGACAACCGCACCCTGCGCGAGCTGGTGCTCACCCGGCTCCAGTCGATCCCCGAGGTCCTGTCGACCCACACCCTGCTGGTCTTCGAGGAGACGGACCTGGACCCGTGCACGGAGCTGAGGGACTGAGAGGCGGGAAACGCGAAAGCCCGCCCGGGCGACCCGGGCGGGCTCGGCACGACGGCGCGGACAGGCGTTCTCAGCTCGCCGTCCGCAGCCCGTCGAAGGCCATGTGGACGACCGTGTCCACCAGCTGCTCCCGCTCCGCCTGGGAGTCGTACTGCGGCCGGTACCACTCCACCAGCGAGTTGATCATGCCGAAGAGCAGCCGGGTCGCGAGCCGTATGTCCAGGTCGGCCCGCAGGTCGCCGTCGACGACGGCCGACTTCAGGAGCTCGGCCACCCGGTGGTCGAACTCGCGGCGCCGCTCCATCGCCCACCGCTCCGTCTTCGTGTTGCCCCGCACCCGCAGCAGCAGCGTCACGTACGGCAGCTCCTCGATGAGCACCTCGACCGTGCGCCGGGTCACGTACTCGACCCGCTCGATCGCCCGGCCGCGGCCCGCCGCCGACTCGTCGAGGACCGCGAAGAGCCCGTCGAGCGCCCGGCTGACGGCCCGGTGCAGGAGCTCCTCCTTGCCGGCGACGTGGTGGTAGATCGACGACTTGGAGATCCCCGCCGCCTTGGACAGGTGCTCCATGGACGTGCCGTCGTAGCCGCGCTCGTTGAAGACCTGCACGGCGACCGTGAGCAGCGTCTCGGGGGTGTAGGTGTCGCGTCGGGCGGTGGTCATCGGCTCTCCTCCGCCTCTGCGGCTTCTTCCTCGGACGCCCGGCGCGCGAGCGCGAGCGAGGGCGCGTAGCGGCCGGTGGGGTAGCGCTCGTGCAGCTCGCCGAGCAGGTCCCGCACGCGGGCGTGACCGATCCGCGCGGCCCACTCCAGCGGCCCCACGGGGTAGTTGACCCCGAGCCGCATCGCGGTGTCCACGTCCTCGGCGGAGGCCACGCCCCGGTCGACGGCGTCGGCGGCGACGTCCGCCAGCATCGCGACCGTACGGGCCACGATCATGCCGGGTACGTCGCCGATGACCGACACCTGCTTGCCGAGCGCCTGGAACAGGCCCACGGCCTCGGCCAGGATGCCGGGGTCGAGGCCGCGCCGGGCCGACAGAACGATCCTGCTCGCCTTCTCGTAGTCGAGCGCGAGGTCGAAGTGGACGATGTCGTCCTGGTGGCGCTCAAAGCCCGCGTAGCCGTCCGCGAGCTCAAGCTGCCCACCGCCGGGCAGGACGATCCGCCCGTCCCCCCAGGCCCTGCGACGCCGCACCGTGATCCCGGCCCGCTCGAAGAGGCCGACGAGCGGCTCGGCGGGCCCGAGGTCGCCGCGCACGGTGATCCGCGCGGGCGCCTCGGCAGCCGGCGCGGTGTGCGGCTCGGGGCGCTCGGCGCCCTCCGCGTACGGGAACCAGCCGTGCCCGGTCTTGCGGCCGAGGCGGCCGGACTCGACGAGCCGCCGCTGGGCGAGCGAGGGGGTGAACTTGGGGTCCTGGAAGAAGGACTCCCACACCGAACGGGTCACCGCCTCGTTGACGTCCTGCCCGATCAGGTCGGTCAGCTCGAAGGGGCCCATCCGGAAGCCGCCGCACTCGCGCAGGGCCGCGTCGATGGTGGCGGGGTCGGCGGCGCCCTCCTCGAAGATCCGCAGCGCCTCCGCGTAGAAGGGGCGGGCGACCCGGTTGACGATGAAGCCGGGCGTGTCGGCGCAGCGAACCGGCGTCTTGCCCCAGCGCTTCATCGTCTCGTACGCGCGCGTGGCGGTGGCCGGGGCGGTGGCGAAGCCGCTGACGACCTCGACGAGCGGCAGCAGCGGCGCCGGGTTGAAGAAGTGCAGGCCGACGAAGCGGCCGGGCAGCCGGAGCCCTCCCGCGATGGCAGTGACGGAGAGGGAGGAGGTGTTGGTGGCGAGCACGGTGTCCGCGCCGACGACCTGCTCCAGCTCGGCGAAGAGCTGCTGCTTGACCGCGAGCTGCTCGACGATCGCCTCGATGACCAGGGCGGTGTCGGCGAGGCCGGCGAGCTCGTCGGCCGCGTGCAGCCGGCCGAGCGCCGCGTCGCGCTCCGCCGCGTCGAGCCGTCCCTTCTCGACCAGCCGGTCGAGGCGGCCCGCGACGGCCTTCACGGCCTCCGCGGCCCGGCCGGGGGCGCTGTCGTAGAGGCGTACGGGATGGCCGGCGACCAGGGCGACCTGGGCGATCCCCTGCCCCATGGTGCCGGTGCCGACGACGGCGACGACGCCGCTCGGCCCGATGCCGGGCTCGGCGACCGGCTGGACGGCCGGCTCGGTGGGACGGGCTCCGTCGGCAGCCGGCACCGTGTCGCCGTTCCCCTGCCCCTGGACGGTCGTGCTGGCGCTCATAGGAGTGATCCTCCCCGATGGGTTTTCCACAGGACCGCCGGACCCCCTTGTCCCGACCGATCGTTCGGTTACTCTAACTCCGTACGCGTCTCCCTGCCCAGCTCGACGAGGAGTTGGTCCATCCATGGCCACCGCTCAGCTGACCACCGACGTTCTGGCCGAGAAGCACCGGTCCACACTCGATCAGGCGCTCGCCACGATCCGCACCCGTGCCTACTGGTCTCCGTACCCGGAGCACCCGAAGGCGTACGGGGAGAACGGCTCGCTGGACGCCGCCGCCGGCCTCGCCGCCTACCAGGAGCTGCTGGGCCGGCGCTTCGAGCTCGACCAGCCCGGCACCGACGGCTGGGTCCCCGGCGAGACCTCGCCGTACGGCCCCGAGCTCGGCGTGGAGTACCCGCACGCCGACCTCGACGTGCTGCTCCCGGCGATGCGCGCCGGCCTCGCCGCCTGGCGCGACGCCGGGCCCGAGACCCGCGCGCTGGTGTCCCTGGAGATCCTCGCCCGGATCTCCGCCCGCACGCACGAGTTCGCCCACGCGGTCATGCACACCAGCGGCCAGGCGTTCATGATGGCCTTCCAGGCCGGCGGCCCGCACGCCCAGGACCGCGGCCTGGAGGCCGTGGCGTACGCGTACGAGGAGCAGACCCGCACGCCGGCCGGCCGCGCCGCCTGGTCCAAGCCCCAGGGGAAGCGCGACCCGCTGGAGCTCTCCAAGGAGTTCACGGCCGTCGGCCGCGGCATCGGCCTCGTCATCGGCTGCAACACCTTCCCGACCTGGAACGGCTACCCGGGCCTGTTCGCCTCCCTCGCCACCGGCAACGCGGTGCTGGTCAAGCCGCACCCGCGCGCGGTGCTGCCGCTGGCCCTCACCGTCCGCGTCGCCCGCGAGGTCCTCGCCGAGTCCGGCTTCGACCCCAACCTGGTGGCGCTGGCCGCCGAGCGGCCCGGCGAGGGCATCGCCAAGACGCTGGCCGTCCGCCCCGAGATCCGGATCATCGACTACACCGGCTCGACCGCCTTCGGCGACTGGCTGGAGGCCAACGCCCGCCAGGCCCAGGTCTACACGGAGAAGGCCGGCGTCAACACGGTCGTCGTCGACTCCACCGACGACTACAAGGGCATGCTCTCCAACCTGGCCTTCTCGCTGTCCCTGTACAGCGGCCAGATGTGCACCACCCCGCAGAACCTGCTGATCCCCCGCGACGGCATCACCACCGACCAGGGCCCCAAGTCCTACGACGAGGTCGTCGCCGACCTCGCCGCCTCGGTCGGCGGCCTCCTCGGCGACGACGCCCGCGCCAACGCGCTCCTCGGCGCCCTCGTCAACCCCGACGTCAAGGCCCGCCTGGAAGCCGCAGCCGGCCTCGGCGAGGTGGCTCTCGCCTCCCGCGAGATCATCAACCCGGAGTTCCCGGACGCGGTCGTCCGTACGCCCGTCATCGTGAAGCTCGACGGCTCCAAGCCCGACTCGGAGGCCGCCTACTTCTCCGAGTGCTTCGGCCCCGTCTCCTTCGCCGTCTCGGTCGACTCCACCGCCGACGCCCTGGAGCTCCTGCGCCGCACCGTCCGTGAGAAGGGCGCCATGACCGTCGGCGCCTACACCACCTCCCCGGACACCGAGCGTGCCGTCGAAGAGGTCTGCCTGGACGAGTCCGCCCAGCTCTCCCTCAACCTCACCGGCGGTGTCTACGTCAACCAGACCGCCGCCTTCTCCGACTTCCACGGCTCCGGCGGCAACCCGGCGGCGAACGCCGCCCTGTGCGACGGCGCCTTCGTCTCGAACCGCTTCCGCGTCGTGGAGGTACGCCGCCAGGCCTGACCCACGAACCGTCGGGGCCCCGAGGAGGGGCGGGGCCCCGACGCACGACGCGAGGCTGTCCGTACGACGCGCGGCTCTCCGTACGACGCGGGAGCCCTCCGTACGACGCGGGAGCCCTCCGTACGACGCTGGGACCCCGCGCACGGCGCGGGGTCCAGTGGGCGGAGCCCCTCAGTCGATCTCCGCGTACCTCTGCACCCACGCGTGCATCGCGATCGCCGCCGCCGCGCCCGCGTTGATCGACCGCGTCGAACCGAACTGCGCGATCGAGCACACCATCTCCGAGGCCTCCCAAGCCTCCTGCGTCAGCCCCGGCCCCTCCTGCCCGAACAGCAGCACGCACCGCCGCGGCAGCACCGTCCGCTCCAGCGGCACCGCGCCCGGCAGGTTGTCGATGCCGATGATCGGCAGGCCCTCGGCGGCCGCCCACGCGGTGAGCCGAGCGGTGTCGGGGTGGTGGCGCACATGCTGGTAGCGGTCGGTGACCATGGCCCCGCGCCGGTTCCAGCGCCGGCGCCCCACGATGTGCACCTCCTTCGCGAGAAACGCGTTGGCGGTACGCACCACGGAGCCGATGTTGAAGTCGTGGCCCCAGTTCTCCACCGCCACGTGGAAGTCGTGGCGGCGGGTGTCGAGGTCCGCGACGATCGCCTCGCGCGTCCAGTAGCGGTAGCGGTCGACGACGTTGCGCCGGTCGCCGCCGGCGAGCAGCTCGGGGTCGTAGCGCTCGCCTTCGACGCCTTCGGGCCACGGCCGCGGGTGCGGCCCGACGCCGATCTCGGGGCCGAACCCCTCGTCGTACTGGATGGGCTGTTCTTCGGTGGTGCTCACCCGACGAGGGTACGGGGACCGGTCTCCGTACGGTTCTGCTCGGGCACGGGCGCGACGTCGGCGGCCCGCCCGAGCACCCGCCCGAACACCCGGTCCCGGACCCGCACGACCCGCGCCCCCGCCCACACCAGGAAGCCGGTCGGCAGGAACACCGCGTCCGCGGCGATCATCGCGAGCGAGAAGAACGGCAGCCCGAGCAGCAGCGCGATACCCGCGTGCTCCAGCATCATCGCCGCGAGCAGCACGTTCTTGACCTTGCGGTTGAAGAGCGTGAAGGGGAACGCGACCTGCACGATCACCGTGCCGTAGGTCAGCAGCAGCACCATCGTGCCGCTGTCGCCGAGCAGGCCGGAGAGGGCGGGCCAGGGGGAGAAGTAGTCGAGGTGCAGCGGGTAGTAGAGCGCGGTGCCGTCCTGCCAGCGCGAGCCCTGGACCTTGTACCAGCCGGCCGTCGCGTAGATCAGGCAGACCTCCGCCATGATCACGACGAGCGTCGTGTTGTGGGCGAGGTTGGCGACGACGTCGAGGAGCGTGCGCGGCTCGTCGGGCGCGTACCGGCACACCAGCCACCACAGGCCGTGCCCCAGCCACAGCACCCACAGCAGCACCAGCAGCCACCACTCGCCGGTGATGTCAAAGAACCAGGTCGCGGCGAGCAGGAAGCCGCCGAGCACGGTCCACAGGAGGGGCCCGACGACACGGTCGTCCCCCTTGCCCCGGGCGGCCCGGCGGGCGTCGAGCGACCAGACCTGGGCGCAGCGGGTGAGGACGAGGTAGAGCGACATGATGTGGACGACGTTGTCGCCGCCGTCGCCCATGAAGATGGCGCGGTTCTGCAGGGACAGCACGCCCGCCATGAAGACCACGGAGACGGCGCGGGTGCGCCAGCCGAACAGCAGCAGCACGGCGGAGAGCACGGCGAGCGCGTAGACGATCTCGAACCAGAGCCGTCCGTCGGACCACATCAGCACGCTGAAGGAGCGGTTGTCGGCGATCAGCCGCCGCCCCATCTCCCAGGACCAGGGGCTGTCGGGCCCGTACAGCTCCAGGCGGTGCGGCCATTCCCGCAGCAGGAACAGCAGCCAGGTGAGGGAGAACCCGATCCGGACGATCGCCGTCTGGTACGGGCCGAGGGCGTGCGCGGTGACCTTCTGTACGGCGGCGGCAAGCCGGCGGTCGAGGGGCGGGCGGCCGGCGGACGGGCCGGACGGGCCGGACAGGGCGACGGCGGACGTGGAGGAGGGGCTCTGGGTCGTCATCGGGCGGCCGCCTCGGTGTCGGTGGTCCCGGTCCCGGCCGCTCCCGCGGGCCGGTCGGCGTCGGTGATCCGCCACCAGGCGTAGCTGCGGTACGAGGGCCGGGTGTCGATCTTCTCGGTGCTCCACGCCGGCGCGGGCACGGACCGGGTGGCGGAGCGCAGCTGGATCTTCAGGACCCGGCCGCCGAGCTCGCGCTCGTCGAGGCGGGAGAGCACGATCCGGCGCAGGTAGCTCGCCGAGAGTTCGCCGCGCATCCCGTTGGGCCGGTCGTCGTCGGTGTGCGAGCCGACGTAGAAGTCCCAGGCCCGGCGCAGCTCGTTCTGGACGGTGTGGCTGGGGACGACGCTGCCGCGGATCCTGTCGGCGTCCTGGGCGGTGAGGTCGATCCACCCGGTGGTCCGGCGGCTGCCGTCCGCGCCGGCGATCTGGGCGCGGACCTCGACGGAGATGTTCTGCTGGAGCGGGTTGGGCGCGAAGAGCTTCCAGTTCTGCTCGAACTCGGGGTAGATCCAGTCGTCGACGGCCTCGCCGTGCTGCTTGGTCAGCGTGTTCGACGGCGCGACGTGCAGGAACACCATCGCGAGGTGGACGCAGGCGAAGACGCCGAGGACGGCGAGGGCGACGGCGGCGGCCACCTGGTACGGCATCGAGAGCGCGGCGATACCGGCCCGGGGCGCGGTCGCCGGCCCGGCCACGCGCTCGGCCATCAGCTCGGCCGTCCGCTCGGCCGTCGACTCGGCCGTCGACTCGGCCGTCGACTCGGCCACTCCTTCGGCCACCCGTTCGGGCGAACCGTCCGGTCCGGGCTCGTCCGCGCCCCTGTCGTCGTACGAGTCCATCGCGCCCCGCTCCCGCTCGGCCTAAGGAGTTATCCACAGAGGTTGACACCATACGGGCCCCCGAACGACCATTGAAGTCATTCAACCGAACGATCGGTCGGTAGGGGGTTCCGATGACCGCAGGTACGGCAGAGGCCACAGCGACAGAGGGGTCGACGGCGATCCAGGCCGCGACCCAGGCCGCCCTGGAGGCGGTCTTCGACGCCGCCGTCGCAGCCGACGAGCGCATCGAGCCGCGCGACTGGATGCCGGACGCCTACCGGACCGGTCTGATCCGCCAGATCGCCCAGCACGCCCACTCCGAGATCATCGGC
Source organism: Streptomyces sp. NPDC003943 (assembly GCF_053605265.1). Classification (NCBI taxonomy): domain Bacteria; kingdom Bacillati; phylum Actinomycetota; class Actinomycetes; order Kitasatosporales; family Streptomycetaceae; genus Streptomyces; species Streptomyces sp. NPDC003943. The sequence goes on from NZ_JBSGIW010000017.1 coordinate 76,345, forward strand.
ATGCAGCCGGAGGCCAACTGGATCACCCGCGCGCCCAGCCTGCGGCGCAAGGCGATCCTCATGGCCAAGGTCCAGGACGAGGCCGGGCACGGGCTGTATCTGTACAGCGCCGCCGAGACGCTGGGCACCAGCCGCGACGAGCTGCTCGACAAGCTCCACTCCGGCCGCCAGAAGTACTCGTCGATCTTCAACTACCCCACGCTGACCTGGGCCGACGTCGGTGCCATCGGCTGGCTCGTGGACGGCGCGGCCATCACCAACCAGGTCCCGCTGTGCCGCTGCTCCTACGGGCCGTACGCCCGCGCGATGGTCCGCGTCTGCAAGGAGGAGTCCTTCCACCAGCGCCAGGGGTACGAGGCGCTGCTCGCCCTCTCCCGCGGCACCGAGGCCCAGCACGCGATGGCCCAGGACGCGGTGAACCGCTGGTGGTGGCCGTCGCTGATGATGTTCGGCCCGCCGGACGACGAGTCGACCCACTCCGCCCAGGCCATGGCCTGGAAGATCAAGCGCCACTCCAACGACGAGCTGCGCCAGCGCTTCGTCGACATCGCCGCCCCGCAGGCCGAGTCCCTCGGCCTCACCCTCCCCGACCCCGACCTGAAGTGGAACGAGGAGCGCGGGCACTACGACTTCGGCCCGATCGACTGGGACGAGTTCTGGAACGTCCTGAAGGGCAACGGGCCGTGCAACGAACAGCGGCTCACCAAGCGCCGCCAGGCCCACGAGGACGGCGCCTGGGTCAGGGACGCCGCCGCGGCCTACGCCGCCAAGCACGACCAGCACACGCACGGGAACGGGATCGGGGAGGCACGGGCATGACCACCGAAGGATGGCCGCTGTGGGAGGTCTTCGTGCGCTCGCGCCGCGGCCTGTCCCACACCCACGCCGGCAGCCTCCACGCCCCGGACGCCGAGATGGCCCTGCGCAACGCCCGCGACCTCTACACCCGTCGCAACGAGGGCGTGTCGATCTGGGTCGTGCCGTCCGGCGCGATCACCGCCTCCTCGCCGGACGAGAAGGACCCGTTCTTCGAGCCGGCCGCGGACAAGCCGTACCGCCACCCCACCTTCTACGAGATCCCGGACGGGGTGAAGCACCTGTGACCGGCGCCCGGCCCACCGCCACTCCCACCGCCACGGCGGCCGCCGCCGTCCCGGCGGCGGCGCTCGCCCTCGGCGACGACGCCCTGATCCTCGCCCAGCGCCTGGGGGAGTGGGCGGGCAGCGCGCCCGTCCTCGAAGAGGAGGTCGCGCTCGCCAACATCGCGCTCGACCTGCTCGGCCAGGCCCGGGTGCTGCTCTCCCTCGTCGGCGACGAGGACGAACTGGCCTACCTCCGCGAGGAGCGCGCCTTCCGCAACTGCCAGCTCGTCGAGCAGCCGAACGGCGACTTCGCGCACACCATCGCCCGCCAGCTCTACTTCTCCACCTACCAGCGGCTCCTCTACGGGCAGCTCGCCGCGGGCGACGGACCGCTCGCCGGACTCGCCGCCAAGGCCGTCAAGGAAGTCGCCTACCACCAGGACCACGCCGAGCACTGGACCCTGCGCCTCGGTGACGGCACCGACGAGAGCCACCGTCGGATGCAGCACGCCTGCGACGCCCTGTGGCGGTACACGGGCGAGCTGTTCGAGCCCCTCGACGGCCTCGACATCGACACCGCGGCCATGGAGCGTGCCTGGCTCGACTCCGTCACCGCCGTCCTCGACCGGGCCACGCTCACCGTGCCCGCCGGCCCGCGCACCGGAGCGTGGAGCGCGGGCGCCGGCCGCCAGGGCCTGCACACCGAGTCCTTCGGCCGTCTGCTCGCCGAGATGCAGCACCTGCACCGCAGCCACCCGGGGGCGTCATGGTGACCACCGCCCCCAGCGCCACGAGCGCCGTCGGCACTCCGAGCACCCCGACGGCCCCGGCTGCCGCTCCGACCGCCCTGGAGCAGGAACTGGCCCGGATCGCCGGCGCCGTCCCCGACCCCGAGCTGCCGGTCCTCACCCTCGCCGAACTCGGCGTGCTCCGCGGCGTCCATGTGCACGCCCCCGGCCGCGTCGAGGTCGAGCTCACCCCTACCTACACCGGCTGCCCGGCGATCGAGGCGATGTCCTCCGACATCGAGCACGCGCTGCGCGAGCACGGAGTGCCCGAGGTCTCCGTCGTCACCGTCCTCAGCCCCGCCTGGTCCACGGACGACATCACCGAGGAAGGCCGCCGCAAACTCGAAGAGTTCGGCATCGCGCCACCCCGTCCGCAGGGCCCCGCCGGCGGACCGGTGCCGCTCGCCCTGGCGATCCGCTGCCCCCACTGCGGCTCCACCGACACCGAACTCCTCAGCCGCTTCTCCTCCACCGCGTGCAAGGCACTGCGCCGCTGCGCGTCCTGCCGCGAACCGTTCGACCACTTCAAGGAGTTGTAGATGGCGTCCTCAAGCTCCGCACGGGCCGGGTTCCATCCGCTCCGGGTGAGCGAGGTCGAGCCGCTCACCGACGACTCCGTGGCCGTCACCTTCGCGGTCCCGCCCGAGCTGCGCGACTCCTACCGCCACACTCCCGGCCAGCACCTCGCCCTGCGCCGCACCGGGCAGCACGGCGAGGAGATCCGCCGCACGTACTCGATCTGCGCCCCGGCCGTCACCGAAGGCGAGCCGCCCGTCCTGCGCGTCGGCATCCGCCTCGTCGACGGCGGCGAGTTCTCCACGTACGCCCTCAAGGAGCTCGCCGTCGGCGACACCGTCGAGGTCATGGAGCCGATGGGCCGCTTCGTGCTGCCCCCGCGCCCCGGACACTTCGCGGCCGTGGTCGGCGGCAGCGGCATCACCCCGGTCCTGTCCATGGCAGCCACCCTGCTCGCCCGCGAGCCCGAGGCCCGTTTCTGCCTCGTCCGCAGCGACCGCACCGCGTCCTCCACGATGTTCCTCGACGAGGTCGCCGACCTGAAGGACCGCTACCCCGACCGCTTCCAGCTGGTCACCGTGCTCTCCCGCGAGGAGCAGCAGTCCGGCCTGCCCTCCGGCCGGCTCGACCGCGAGCGGCTCACCGGCCTGCTGCCCGCGCTGCTGCCGGTCGGCGACATCGACGGCTGGTTCCTGTGCGGGCCGTTCGGCCTGGTGCAGAGCGCCGAGCAGGCGCTGCGCGGCCTGGGCGTCGACCGCACCCGCATCCACCAGGAGATCTTCCACGTCGACGACGGCTCCGCGCCCGCCCCGGCCGCCGCGGCCGACGCCCCCGCGGACGCCACGCTGACCGCCACCCTGCACGGGCGCTCCGGCAACTGGCCGGTCCAGCAGGGCGAGACGCTCCTGGAAACGGTGCTGCGCGCCCGGGCGGACGCCCCGTACGCCTGCAAGGGCGGCGTCTGCGGCACCTGCCGCGCCTTCGTCGTCTCCGGCGAGGTCCGGATGGACCGCAACTTCGCGCTGGAGCCCGAGGAGACCGACGCCGGCTATGTCCTCGCCTGCCAGTCCCACCCCGCCACCCCGGAGGTCGAGCTCGACTTCGACCGCTGACGGACACCGCTGACGGACACGGCTGACGGACACGGCTGACGGAGACCGCCGAAGGGCACCGTTCGGCCGCTGCCCGCCCATTCCCTTCCGGTAGAACCTGTTCTATCTTGACGATCCGTCAGATCCCGTCAGGGCAGGGCCGGAAGGGACAGGACCGTGGACTTCACCTTCACCGAAGAGCAGCAAGCCGCCGTCGAGGCGGCCAAGGCCGTCTTCGCCGACGTCACCCCCGACGCCGTACCCAGCCCCGCCCTCACCCCCGGCGCGGTCGCCGACGACCACGACCGCGCCCTCTGGGCCCGCCTCGCCGGCGCCGACCTCCTCGGCCTCGTCCTCGACCCCGCCCACGGCGGCTCCGGACTCGACCCCGTCGCCCTCTGCCTCGTACTGCGCGAATCCGCCCACGTCCTCGCCCGCGTCCCGCTCCTCGAAACCAGCGCCGTCGCGCTCACCCTGCAGCGATACGCCCCCGACACGGCGGCCGCCCTGCTGCCCCGGGTCGCCCGCGGCGAACTCGTCCTCACCGCCGCCGCCCACGGCCGCACCGGCCACGACCCGGCCCCGCTCGCCGTCACCGCCCACCGCGACACCACCGGCTGGACCCTCGACGGCCACACCACCAACGTCCCCTGGGCCCACCACGCCGACCACATCGCCGTACCCGCGCACACCCCCGACGGCCGCACCGTCCTCGCCCTGCTGCCCCGCGACCACGACGGCCTCACCCTGACCGACCAGTACGGCACCCACGGCGAACTCCTCGCCGCACTCCACCTCGACGACGTCCGCCTCGGCACCGCCGACGTCATCGACACCGAGGGCGCCTGGGAACGGCTGCACGGCCTCCTCGCCACCGGCACCTGCGCCCTCGCCCTCGGACTCGGCGAACAGGTCCTGACGCTGACCAGCCAGTACACCGGCAAACGGGAACAGTTCGGCCACCCCGTGGCCACCTTCCAGGCCGTCGCCGTCCAAGCCGCCGACCGCTACATCGACCTGCGCGCCATGGAGGTCACCCTCTGGCAGGCCGCCTGGCGCATCAGCACCGGCGCCGGCGCCGCACTACCCGCGGCCGCGGACATCGCCGTCGCCAAGATCTGGGCCGCAGAAGGCGTCCGCCGCGTCGTGCAGACCGCCCAGCACCTCCACGGCGGCTTCGGCGCCGACACCGACTACGCCCTGCACCGCTACCACGCCTGGGCCAAACACCTCGAGCTGTCCCTCGGCCCCGCCGCCCAGCACGAAGAGGAACTCGGCGACCTGCTCGCCACCCACCCCCTCGCCTGAAAGAGGCGCACCGGGAACGGGGGCCGGTACCAGTACCGGCCCCGGGAACTACAGCACGAAGGCGGGGTTTCCGCTGTCCGTCACCATCGGGCGCCCCGCACCGTCCCAGGCCAGCATGCCGCCGTCGACGTTCACCGCGTCGATGCCCTGCTGCACCAGGTACTGCGTGACCTGCGCCGACCGGCCGCCCACCCGGCACATCACGAACGCCCGACGCCCGTCGGCCACGGCCTCGGTCACCTCACCGAACCGCGCCACGAAGTCGCTCATCGGCACGTGCAGCGCACCCTCGACATGACCGGCCGCCCACTCGTCGTCCTCACGGACGTCGAGCACCAGAGCATCGGCCGGTACGGCAGCCACGTCGACCGACGGCAGCGGGGCGAAATTCATGGACCTGGCCTTCTCTCTGCAAACTCCGCGCCACACCCGGGCGCACCACCATCGAACCTACTGCACACCGCCTACTGAAGGAGCGCCGCAAGCTCCGACTCACGCTCGGCGACCTGCGTACGCAGCTGCTCCGCGATCTCCTCCAGCAGCCGGTCCGGGTCGTCCGGCGCCAGCCGCAGCATCGCGCCGATCGCGCTCTCCTCCAGCTCCCGCGCGACCAGCGACAGCATCTCCTTGCGCTGCGCCAGCCATTCGAGACGCGCGTACAGCTCCTCGGCCTCGCTGAGCCGCACCTCCGGCACCGGCCCCGCCGCCCACTCCGCCGCCAGCTCACGCAGCAGCGCCTCGTCGCCCCGGGCGTAGGCCGCGTTCACCCGCGTGATGAACTCCTCGCGCCGCTTGCGCTCGTCCTCTTCCCGCGCCAGATCCGGATGCGCCTGCCGCGCCAGATCCCGGTACAGCTTCCGCGCCTCGTCCGACGGCCGCACGCGCTTCGGCGGCTGCACCGACCGCTCCGTCAGCATCGCCGACGCCTCCGCCGAAAGCCCCTCGGAGTCGATCCAGTCGTCGAACAGCTCCTCGACCCCGGGCATCGGCAGGACCGCCGCCCGCGCCTCCCGCGCCCGCCGCACATCCTCCGGGTCGCCGGTCCGCGCCGCCTTCGCCTCCGCGATCTGCGCGTCCAGCTCGTCCAGCCGCGCGTACATCGGGCCCAGCCTCTGGTGGTGCAGCCGGGAGAAGTTCTCCACCTCGACCCGGAACGTCTCCACCGCGATCTCGAACTCGATCAGCGCCTGCTCCGCGACCCGGACAGCCTGATCCAGCCGCGCCTCGGGCCGCTCGCCACCATCCTGCCCGCCCTCGGGCCGATCACCTGCGGGCCGATCACCCTCGGACAGGTCACCCTCGGGCCGGTCATCCTCGGACAGGTCGCCCGCATGCAGGTCGCCGGCGGCCGGCGCACCGCCCGTCTGGTCGGCGCCGGGAAGGTGTTCGCCGACGGGCTGCCCGCCCGCACCCGGTTCGCCCTGGGGCCGGTCCTGGGACTCGCCACCCACGCCCTGGTCCACGCTCACGTCCACGCCCGTCCACGTCCTTGTTCCGGCTGGTCCCACCCAGCGTACGGTCCTCCAGGGGGGCCTCCCCCCCCTCCCTCCCCCTCCCCTCCCCCTTCTCCCCCTGGTCTTGGTCCTGCTGTGGCTCTGCAGCCGGGCGTCGTCGACTCAGACGCCGGTCTCCGCCGCTATGCGGCCCGTACGGATGGCCGACAGGAGGTCGGCGTGGTCCGCTGTGGTGCGGTCCGCGTAGGTGACGGCGAAGGTGGCGACGGCGTCGTCGAGCTCCTCGTTCTTGCCGCAGTAGCCGGCTATCAGGCGCGGGTCGGCGCTGTGGGCGTGGGCGCGGGCGAGCAGGGCGCCGGTCATGCGGCCGTAGTCGTCGAACTGGTCGGCGGTCAGGGCGGCGGGGTCGACGCTGCCCTTGCGGTTGCGGAACTGCCGTACCTGGAAGGGCCGGCCCTCGACCGTGGTCCAGCCGAGCAGGATGTCGCTGACGACCTGCATCCGCTTCTGTCCGAGCACCACGCGCCGGCCTTCGTGTCCGGTGTCGGGCGTGGTGAAGCCGACGGCCGGCAGGTGGGGCAGCAGTGCGGAGGGTCGGGCCTCCTTGACCTGGAGGACCAGCGGTTCGCCACGGTGGTCGAGGAGCAGCACCACATAGGAGCGGGTGCCGACACTGCCGGTGCCGACGACGCGGAAGGCCACGTCGTGGACGGCGTACCGGGCGAGCAGCGGCCGCCGGTCCTCGGAGACGGTGTCGAGGTAGGGGCCGAGGGCGGCGGCTACGGCCGCGGCCTCGGCGTCGCCGACCCGGCGCAGCACCGGGGGCGCGTCGACGAAGCGTCTGCCGCCGCCCTCGGCGTCCGCGACGGCTTCGGTGGAGCGGGCGGCGAACCGTGCGCTGGTGTTGTTGCGGGCCTTGGCCTCGACGCGTTCGAGGGTGCCTATGAGGTCGCGGGCGTCGGTGTGGGAGACGAGTTCCTCGTCGGCGATCGCGTTCCAGGCGTCGAGGGCGGGGAGCTTGGCGAGCAGCCGCATGGTGCGGCGGTAGGCGCCGACGGTGTCGAAGGCGGCGGCGCGGCAGGTGTCCTCGTCGGCGCCGGCCTCGCGTCCGGCGAGGACGAGGGAGGTGGCGAGGCGTTTGAGGTCCCATTCCCAGGGGCCGACGACGGTCTCGTCGAAGTCGTTGAGGTCGATGACGAGTCGTCCTCGGGCGTCTCCGTAGAGGCCGAAGTTGGCGGCATGGGCGTCGCCGCAGAGCTGGGCGGCTATGCCGGTGACGGGGGCGCCGGTGAGGTCGTGGGCCATGAGTCCGGCGGAGCCGCGGAGGAAGGCGAAGGGGCTGGCCGCCATGCGGCCGACCCTGATCGGCGTGAGTTCGGGTACGCGGCCCCGGCTGGACTCCTCGACGGCGCCCACGGCGTCGGGCCGGCCGGGGACGGCTTCGAGGTGGGCGTGCGCGGAGCGGGGGACGCGCTGCCGGAGCTCCTTGCCCCGCTGCCGGGCGGTGGCGGTGGTGGCGTCGGCCGCGGTGGTGCCGGCGGTGCGCCGGGCGAAGCCGGGGACATGCGGGATACGAGCCTGGCTGCCGGTGCCGCTGCCGCTGCCGCTGCCGCCGATCGTGAGGGCGGCGCCGTCGACGGTGATGACGGCGCCGCTGTCGGCGGTGCGCTCGTGCCCGCGCTGTTCCGGTACCGCTGTCGTGGTCTCGTCCATCGGACGCCCTCCCCCGCTGTTCGCTGTCGTGCCTGTGCCGACCGGCTGACCAACATCAACTCGGTCGACTGGGCATGACGGTACAGCCGGGGCCATCAGGCCGTCTCCCCCTGTGGACAACGGCCTGTGGACAACTTCGGCGGCCCGGTTCGCAGCGCTCAGACGCCGACCGCCTCCTCCATCTCCTCCTCGGCCTCGGCGGCCGCGGCAGCGTCGGCGGTGACGGCGGCGGCGGTCTCGGCGCGTGGCGCGGGCACGGCGGCGGCCCGGCGGCGGCTCTCGGTGAATCCGGCGGCGGCGACGAGGATCAGACCGGTGAGGAACCACAGCCCGAGGACGAGGACGTTGCCGCCCAGCGCGTGGCCGTCGAAGTAGACGTGGCCGCGGACGCCCTCCACGAATCCGGCGCCGTTCCAGAACGCGTGCAGCGAGCCGAAGAAGCCGGGCTGGAGTTCGGGCCGGTAGATGCCGCCGGAGCTGGTGAAGTTGAGCATCACGAACAGCACCATCACGCCGAGGGTGGTCCACCGCTTCAGATACGTGTGCAGTCCGACGCCGATGAACAGGATGCCCGCGCTGTACAGCCAGGACAGCGCCCAGACGCCGCCGAGGCCGTGGTCGACGAGGTGGAAGAGGGGTCCGGCGAAGACGGCGCCGACGAGGCTGACGACGAGCGACATGCCGGCGGCGAGGAGTGCCCGGATGCGCATGGGCAGTACGGCTCCGGCGCCGCCGATGACGGCCACGGAGGCGTAGGAGCCGATGCTGAGGGCGACGAGGAGGAAGAAGACGCCCTGGCCGGTGGGGTCACCCGAGGAGACGGGGGCGACGTCGGTGACCTTGAGGGGTTCGCCCTGGGTGGCGGCGACCTTGGTGAAGACCTTCTCGACGGCCATGGCGCTGGTGTCGGAGGCGGCGGAGGCGACCAGCAGCTCAGGCGAACGGGCACCCGCGCCCGTGCCCCTGGCCGCGCCCGTCTCCTCACCCGCCCTCGCACCTGCGCCCGCGCCCGGGATGTACGCGCCGAAGCTGGACTGGTCGCGCAGGGCGGCGGTGGCGGTGGCTCGGTCAGGGACCGTACGGACGTCGAGCGCGCCGGCTCCCTTGTCCTGGAGGGTCTGGGCGAGGACCTGCACCTGGGGGCCGGAGCCGACGATGTCGACGCGCAGATCGTGGGGTTCCGGGGCGTGGAAGGCACCGAGGTAGGCGAGGCCCATGCCGACGCACATCAGCAGCGGGGTGAGCAGATGCCCGAGGACGTGGCGCAATGCTCCCTTGGTGGTGGGTCCTGCGGACACCTGAACCTCCATGGTTGGCTTTTACAACTAAACAACGTTGTACTATACAACCGACAGGGCGGGTGTCGCGAATGCCCCCCCCACACACAGCAGCACCCCCACGGCAGCACCTAGGAGCCACCATGAGCGGCGGCGCGCGGGAGACCTCTCTCGACACCATCCAGCGGGAACTGACGGCCTTCGCCCGCCGGGCCCGGGCCGCCGCGGCCCGGCTCCACCCGGAGCTGCCGCTCGTCTCGTACACGCTCCTGGCCCATATCGACGACCAGAAGGGCTGCCGGGCCACCGACCTCGCCGCCCACTACCTCCTGGACAAGTCGACGGTCAGCCGGCAGATCGCGACCCTGGAGAAGCTCGGTCTGGTCGAGCGGCGTCCCGACCCGGACGACCACCGGGTCCAGGTCCTGCACCCCACCGAGGCGGGTACCCAGGTCCTCGCCTCGACGCAGGCCAGCCGCCTCGCCGCGTACGAGGAACGCCTCAAGGACTGGTCCGCCGAGGACCTCGCCGCCTTCGCCGGCTATCTGCTCCGCTACAACGCGGCGGGCGACGCCGGCCTCCCCACCCCCGACACCACGGCCTGACCACCCGACGCCGCCCTACCAGGGCTCCCGGGCGGCTACAGGCCGGCGTCCCGGGCCAGCAGCGCCGCCTGCACCCGGTTCTCGCAGCCCAGCTTGGCCAGGATCCGGCTCACATACGTCTTCACCGTGGCCTCGCTCATGTGCAGCCGCCGTCCCGCGTCCGCGTTGGAGAGGCCCTCCCCGAGCAGCGCGAGCACCTCGCGCTCGCGCTCGCTGAGCGCCGTCAGCCGGCCGCGTGCCTCCTCGGCGCGGGCCGCCTCCCGGCCCGAGGCGAGCCGCTCGACCACATGCCGGGTGGCGGCCGGCGACAGATAGGCGTCGCCCGCCGCGGCGGCCCGCACGGCCCGGATCAGCTCGGCCGGGGCGGTGTCCTTGAGCAGGAACCCGGCGCCGCCGTGCTCCAGGGCCCGCAGCACGTTCTCCCGCTCGCCGAAGGTGGTCAGCACGATCACCCGGGTCGCGGGCGCCGCACGGCGCAGCTCCGGCAGGGCGGACAGGCCGTCGAGGACGGGCATCTGGATGTCGAGCAGCAGCACGTCCGCCGCGTGCGCGCGCGACAGGTCGACCGCCTCCCGGCCGTTGACGGCCTCCGCGACGACCTCGATCTCCTGGTCGGAGGTGAGGATCATCCGGATGCCCGCCCTGATCAGCGGTTCGTCATCGGCGATCACGACCCTGATCCGCTGCCCCGCCCCTGCCCCAGCCACAGCCACTCCCCACCGGCTACCGGTTCGCCCGGGCGCGTCCCGCAGCCGGCCACGGCGTCGGCCACTGGCCGCTCGCCTCCGGCGCCGGTCCGCGCTAGCGCACCACGTCGTACGACTTCTTCTCGATCAGCTTGCCGTCCTTGAAGCAGAACCGGAAAACCGGCTCCCCCTCCGGGTCGTCGCCGATCTCGGCGCTCATCAGCACCAGGCACTTGGATCCCTCGGGCTCCTTGGGGCCCTTTCCGTGCAGGCCGGTGGTGGCGATGGTGTCCCCCGAAGGAAGGCTGTCGCGGACGTCCTTCTCGCTCTGGCCGATGGTGACCGCGTCGTACTGTCCCTGGTCGATCATTCCGTCGCTCATCGCGTTCTTCACCCCGAAGAACAGACCGAAGCCCGCCGCCACGATCAGCAGCACCACCGCGGCGACCGCTATCCCGCAGCCGATCGCGATCCCGGCGCCCGTGCTCCGACCCCTGCCTGCCTGCATCGCCATCGCCAGCTCCCGCTCGCTCACCGTCCAGTCGGACGGTCCGACTGCGACCCGACCACGATGGCCGCGCGGGGGTCCCTTCCTCTGCTGCCGGAAGTCGTCGGCCGCATCGACGAAAGGCGCGACGGAAGGCGCCGCGTACGGGTTGTCGTCGTCCGGGACGGCGAACGGGTCCATGTACGGCGCGGCCTCCACCGCCCCGTACGGCAGTACGCCGGCGACCCGGAAGCCGCCGCCGTCCGCGGGTCCGGCGTGGATCATGCCGCCGACCAGCCGGGCCCGCTCGTGCAGTCCGGTGAGGCCCTGGCCGCCGCTGACGACCCCGACGGGCTTCTCGGCCGGGTCCTCGTTGAAGACCTCGACGATGAACGCGTCGGGCTCGTAGCGCACCTCGACGGCGATCGTGGCGCCCGGCGCGTACTTGTACGCGTTCGTCAGGCCCTCCTGCACGATCCGGTACGCGGCGTGGTCGACGGCCGGCGCGAGCGCCCGGGCGTCGCCGTGCCGGGTCAGGCCGATCGTGGTCCCGGCGTGCCGGGCGGCCGTCACGAGCCCCTCGATGCCGGCGGTGCCGCGCGCGGCCTTGCCCGTCTCGTCGCCGGGCGGCAGGACCGGGACGCCCTGGCCGTCGTCGGGGGCCTCCACGCCGTCGCGCAGGATGCCGACTACCTCGCGCAGTTCGTGCATGGCGTCCACCGAGGCGTTGCGCAGCACCGCGACCGCCTGCCGTTGACGGTCGGTCAGGTGCGGGTCGACCTCCAAGGCGCCGGTGTGCACGGAGATCAGCGCCAGCTGGTGGCCGAGGCTGTCGTGCATGTCCTGGGCGATGCGCTGCCGCTCCCGCATCCTGGCCTGCCCGACGAGCATGGCCCGCTCCCGGAGCAGCTGCACGTTGCGCTCCTGCAGGGCGTGCAGCAGGGTCCGCCGCTGGGTCCAGTAGCGGTGGGCGAGGCCGGGCGCCAGCGTCGTACCGAGGAAGTACAGCGTCGAGACGAACGACACCGTCAGCATCCGGTGCTGGTCCCACGCCTCGAGCAGCGTGGCCACGATGTTCAGCGCGTACGCGGTGGAGAAGGCGGCGAGCGCCCGCCCGGCGCCCGCGATGTAGCGGCCCGCCGACCAGCCGATGAGGATCAGCAGCGCCAGGAAGCCCGGTATGAACGGCGCGAGGAGCGATGTGACGACCAGCACACTCGCGGGCAGCCGGCGCCGCACCAGCGAGAGCACGGCGGAGGCCACCGCGACCGCGGCGGTCTTCCAGCCCTCCCCGCCGATGAGTTCCTGCGTGCCGGCGGCCAGCAGCGCCATGACGACCGCGAGCACCAGCTCGCCCGCGGTCCTGCGGCGCGACCAGTGCCCGGGCACCACGAACCAGTGCCACGCGGCGGCCGGCCACGACCTGACGGTCCGGATGTTCATGACATCGCGGATCTTCGTACGAGCTTCCACGCCCGAACGATAGGCACCGGCCCGGCCCGTCCGCGTTCCTCTTTCGTCGTTCCCCGCACCGACGAAGGTCGACGAACGCCACGCGGAAGGAGAACGAACAGGGCGACAACAACGCGGAAGCCCCGTAGGTCTTGGACCTACGGGGCTTCCGTCTGGTGCGCGAGGGGGGAGTTGAACCCCCACGCCCTTGCGGGCACTGGAACCTGAATCCAGCGCGTCTGCCTATTCCGCCACCCGCGCATTGGGTGGTCTCCCGGCTCCCTCCCCTTTCGGTTCGTTCGCCTGGCGACATCTGAAGATTAGCACGTCGCAGGCCGTGGATTCACATCCGTTGTTTCGCCCCCGCCCCGACCGACCAAGGACAGAGGCAGGACAGAGGCAGGGAAAGGGCAGGGAAGGGACGGGGCAGGGGCAGGGCAGGGACGGGGCAGGGACGGAGGAGGAGGCAGGGAAGGGGCTGGAGAAGAGGCGGGAGAAGAGGCGGGAGGTGCGTCAGGAGGAGAGTCAGGAGACGGGTGCGGGAGAGGGATGGGACGGGAGAACGGGGGGAGACGGGGGGACAGGGTGAGACAGGTGACGCACCAGACCCTCCTGCTCCAACGCCCGGTGCGGGACACTGTCCACAGGCCGCCTCTACGATCCGTGGGGAAAGCCTGGCGGAATGCCTGTGAGAGGTGACACTCGTCCACAGGGCAGAGAAGGGGAACCAGCCGATTTCCCGACGCGTGGATACGATCAGTAAGCAGTACCAGGACGACAACGACGGAGGAGGTGCCCCATGGGAGTCCTGAAGCGGTTCGAGCAGCGACTCGAAGGTCTCGTCAACGGCACCTTCGCCAAGGTCTTCAAGTCCGAGGTCCAGCCCGTCGAGATCGCCGGCGCGCTCCAGCGCGAGTGCGACAACAACGCGACGATCTGGAACCGCGAGCGGACCGTCGTCCCCAACGACTTCATCGTGGAGCTGAGCGCGCCGGACTACGAGCGCCTCAGCCCCTACTCGGGGCAGCTCGGCGACGAGCTCGCCGGCCTGGTCAGGGACTACGCCAAGCAGCAGCGGTACACCTTCATGGGCCCGATCAAGGTCCACCTGGAGAAGGCCGACGACCTCGACACCGGTCTGTACCGGGTGCGCAGCCGCACGCTCGCGTCGAGTTCGTCACAGCCGCAGCCGCCCACCGGCCAGCCCCAGCACCCCGGCCAGCACCCGGGCCAGGGCCACGCGCAGCAGCCGGCCCGCGGCGGCTACGGCTACCCGCCGGCCGGCGCTCCGCCGATGCCCGCGGCCCCGCCGCCCGGCGCCCCGGCCATGCCCGCGCACCGTCCGCCGGCGCCCACCGCGGGCGGCGGCGGCCAGGTGCGCCGCTGGATCGAGATCAACGGCACGCGTCACCAGATCTCCCGCCCGACCCTGGTCCTCGGCCGCAGCACCGACGCGGACGTGAGGATCGACGATCCCGGCGTCTCGCGCCGGCACTGCGAGATCCGGACCGGAACGCCCTCGACGATCGCGGATCTCGGGTCCACCAACGGCATCGTGGTGGACGGGCAGCACACCACCCGCGCTACGCTCCGCGACGGCTCGCGGATCGTCGTGGGCAGCACCACCATCGTTTACCGGCAAGCCGAAGGGTGAAGCGGGGGCAATGTCAGAGCTGACCCTGACGGTCATGCGGCTGGGTTTCCTGGCCGTTCTGTGGCTGTTCGTCATCGTGGCCGTCCAGGTCATCCGTAGCGACCTGTTCGGCACGCGGGTCACCCAGCGAGGTTCCCGCCGTGCCGAGGCGCGCCCTCAGCAGGGCGGGCGGCAGCAGGCCGCGCCCCCGCAGCAGCGCGGCGGCCAGCCGAGCGCGGCGGCCGGGCGGCAGCGCCGCGGCGCGCCGACCAAGCTCGTCGTCTCCGAGGGCACCCTCACCGGCACGACGGTCGCCCTGCAGGGCCAGACCATCACGCTGGGCCGGGCACACGACTCGACGATCGTGCTGGACGACGACTACGCCTCCAGCCGGCACGCCAGGATCTACCCGGACCGGGACGGTCAGTGGATCGTCGAGGACCTCGGGTCCACCAACGGCACGTATCTCGACCGGACCCGCCTCACCACCGCCACCCCGATTCCGCTGGGCGCGCCGATCCGCATCGGCAAGACCGTCATCGAGCTGCGGAAGTAGTACGACAATGAGCGAGCGGAGCAGGCGCGCCGGGACGGTCCCCACGACGGGCCGCCCCGGGAACCGCGCGGCAGCCCGGGCAGCGGGCCAGGGCGGGTACGGGCTCCCGACCGGAGCGACCGGAGGGTGGGCAGTGTGGCTCGAGACCGGCGGCACCCCCAGGCGGCGCCGACAGGGCAGGTGGGCATGAGTCTTTCACTGCGTTTCGCCGCGGGCTCGCACAAGGGCATGATCCGCGAGGGCAACGAGGATTCCGGCTACGCCGGTCCCCGGCTGCTCGCGATCGCCGACGGCATGGGCGGCCAGGCCGCCGGTGAGGTCGCCTCGTCGGAGGTGATCTCCACGCTGGTGACGCTCGACGACGACGTCCCCGGCTCCGACATCCTCACCTCGCTGGGTACGGCGGTGCAGCGCGCCAACGACCAACTGCGGATGATGGTCGAGGAGGACCCGCAGCTGGAGGGCATGGGCACCACGCTCACCGCCCTGCTGTGGACCGGCCAGCGCCTCGGCCTGGTGCACGTGGGCGACTCCCGCGCCTATCTGCTGCGCGACGGCGTGCTCACGCAGATCACGCAGGACCACACCTGGGTGCAGCGGCTCGTCGACGAGGGCCGGATCACCGAGGAGGAGGCGACCACCCATCCGCAGCGTTCGCTGCTGATGCGGGCGCTCGGCAGCGGCGACCACGTCGAGCCGGACCTCTCCATCCGCGAGGTGCGGGCCGGTGACCGCTATCTGGTCTGCTCCGACGGCCTGTCGGGTGTCGTCTCGCACCAGACGCTCGAGGAGACCCTCGCCAGCTACCAGGGCCCGCAGGAGACCGTGCAGGAGCTGATCCAGCTCGCGCTGCGCGGCGGCGGCCCGGACAACATCACGGTGATCATCGCCGACGTCCTCGACGTCGACGGCGGCGACACCCTCGCCGGCCACATCAGCGACACCCCGGTGATCGTGGGCGCGGTCGCCGAGAACCAGCCGCAGCTGCACGACGGCGGCGCCATGCACACGCCCGCGGGCCGGGCCTCCGGCCTCGGCCGGCCGGCCCCGCACCAGCAGCCGCCCGCCGGCAGCTTCGGCCCGCCCGGCAGCGGCGAGGACCACGGCTACGGGTACGGCGGGATGCCGCCGCGGGGCTCCTTCGACGCGTACACGGAGGACGACTTCGTCAAGCCGCGTTCGGCGGGCCGGAAGTGGCTGAAGCGCTCCTTCTTCCTGGTGCTCGCCCTCGCCGTCGTCGGCGGCGGCTGTTACGGCGGATACCGCTGGACGCAGACGCAGTACTTCGTGGGCTCGAAGGACGAGCACGTGGCGCTGTACCGGGGCATCAGCCAGGACCTGGCGTGGCTGAAGCTCTCGGAGGTCGAGACCGACCACCCCGAGATCGAACTCAAGTACCTGCCGGCGTACCAGCGCAAGCAGGTCGAGGACACCATCGCGGGCGGCAGCCTCGACAAGGCGCAGACGAAGATCGCCGAGCTCGGGCTGCAGGCGTCGGCCTGCAAGAAGACCGAGCAGCGTCACAAGGCCGCCGCGGAGGCCGCGGACAAGGCGAGCAACCCGCCGCCGACCGACGGCGCCGCGTCGCCCAGCTCGTCGAACAAGAAGCCGACCACGGCCGCGCCGTCGCCCGGACCGACCCTGTCCGCGGAGGAGCAGAAGCTGGCCTCGAACTGCGGCAAGCAGTAAGCAGACCCGTAGGGGGCCTTTCACCACCATGAGCGTTGTCACCAACACGACCACCATCGGCGCCATCGAGGCGCCGAGCCGTCGCAACACCGAGCTGGCGCTGCTCGCGTTCGCCGTCGCCATCCCGGTGTTCGCGTACCTCAACGTCGGTCTGGCGATCGACGGCAAGGTGCCGCCGGGCATGCTCGGGTACGGGGCCGGCCTGACCCTGCTCGCGGGCGTCGCGCATCTCGTGGTGCGCAAGTGGGCCCCGTACGCGGACCCGCTGCTGCTGCCGCTGGCGACGCTGCTCAACGGGCTCGGCCTGGTGCTGATCTGGCGGCTCGACCAGTCGCCGCGGATCATCGCCCGGTACAAGACCTTCAGCCCCGACGCGCCGAACCAGATGATGTACTCGGCGATCGGCATCGCGATGTTCGTGGGCGTGCTGCTGCTCCTGAAGGACCACCGGGTGCTGCAGCGCTACACGTACATCTCCATGGCCGCGGCGCTCGTCCTGCTGCTGCTGCCGCTCGTGCCCGGCCTCGGCGCGGACGTCTTCGGCGCCAAGATCTGGATCAACGTCGCCGGCTTCTCCATCCAGCCCGGTGAGTTCGCCAAGCTGGTCCTGGCCGTGTTCTTCTCCGGCTATCTGATGGTGAAGAGGGACGCGCTGGCCCTGGCCAGCCGCCGGTTCATGGGGCTCTACCTGCCGCGTGGCCGTGACCTGGGCCCGATCCTGACGATCTGGGCGATCAGCCTGCTCATCCTGGTCTTCGAGAACGACCTCGGTACGTCGCTGCTGTTCTTCGGCATGTTCGTGATCATGCTGTACGTGGCCACGGAGCGGACGAGCTGGGTCGTGATGGGTCTGCTGATGTCGACCGCGGGCGCGGTCGTCGTCGGCTCCACGGCGAGCCACGTGCAGTCGCGTGTGGCCGCGTGGCTCGACCCGTTCGAGTGCCTGAAGACGGCGCCCGAGGGATCGAACATGGCCGCCGCCTGTGACCAGATGACGCAGGTGCTGATGTCGTTCGGTTCCGGCGGCATCCTCGGCACCGGCCTGGGCCAGGGCAACTCCGACCTGGTCGGCTTCGCCGCCAACTCCGACTTCATCTTCGCCACCGTCGGCGAGGAGCTCGGTCTGACCGGCGTGATGGTCTTCCTGCTCTTCTACGGGCTGATCATCGAGCGCGGTGTGCGCACGGCCCTCGCCGCCCGCGACCCGTTCGGCAAGCTCCTCGCGATGGGTCTGTCCGGCGCGTTCGCGCTGCAGATCTTCGTGGTGGCCGGCGGTGTGATGGGCCTGATCCCGCTGACCGGTATGACGATGCCGTTCCTCGCCTACGGTGGTTCGTCCGTGATCGCCAACTGGGCGCTGATCGGCATCCTGATCCGCATCAGCGACACCGCGCGCCGTCCCGCGCCCTCCCCCGCCCCGAACCCCGACGCCGAGATGACGCAGGTGGTCCGTCCGTGAACAAGCCGCTGCGCCGGGTCGCGATCTTCTGCGGCCTGCTGGTCCTCGCCCTGCTGCTGCGGGACAACTGGCTGCAGTTCGCCCGCGCCGAAGAGCTGAACGCCAACCCGAAGAACAAGCGGGTGACGATCGAGCGCTACTCCAACGCGCGGGGGAACATCATCGTCGACGGCAAGCCGATCACCGGCTCGGTCGACTCCGGTGACGACTTCTACGCGTTCAAGCGGACGTACGTCGACGGCCCCATGTGGGCGCCGGTGACGGGGTACGCCTCGCAGGCGTTCGACGCCAGCCAGATCGAGAAGATCGAGGACGGCATCCTCACCGGCAACGACGACCGGCTGTTCTTCGACCGCACGCTCGCCATGTTCACGGGCGAGAAGAAGAAGGGCGGCGACGTCGTCACCACCCTGAGCGGGGAAGCGCAGAAGGCCGCGTTCAAGGGGCTCGGTTCGAAGACGGGCGCCGTCGTGGCGATCGAGCCGTCGACGGGCAAGATCCTGGCGCTCGCCTCCACGCCGTCGTACGACCCCGGTTCCTTCGCCGGCTACCACAACAAGGACTCCGAGGCGTGGAACGCCCTGGAGAAGGACAAGGAAAAGCCGAAGCTGAACCGCGCGCTGCGCGAGATCTACCCGCCCGGCTCCGTCTTCAAGGTCGTCACGGCCGCGGCGGCGCTGGAGAGCGGCAAGATCACCGACATCAACGCGCCGACGGACACCCCCGAGGGCTGGAAGATCCCGCTCTCGACGATGCCGATGAAGAACCACGCCTCCGGCTGCGCCAACGCCAGCCTCAACGAGGCGCTGCGGATCTCCTGCAACTCGGTGTTCGCGAAGCTCGGTGACGACGTCGGCCGCGACAAGATGCTCGAGATGGCGCAGAAGTTCGGCTTCAACTCCGAGCAGTTCGTGCCGGTCCGCGCCGTCGCCTCGGTCTACGACAAGAACGCCGACCGCGGTGGCAACGCGCTCTCCTCGATCGGTCAGTTCAACACCGCGACGACGCCGCTGCAGATGGCGATGGTGACGGCCGCGATCGCCAACGACGGCAAGCTGATGAAGCCGTACATGATCGACGAGCTGCGGGCGCCGAACCTGGACGTCATCAAGAAGACGGAGCCGGAGGAGCTCAGCCGCCCGATCTCGCAGAAGACCGCGCAGCAGCTCCAGTCGATGATGGAGAACGTCGTCGAGAACGGCACCGGCCAGAACGCGGCCCTCGGCGGCGGCGTGAAGGTCGGCGGCAAGACCGGTACGGCGCAGCACGGCGAGAAGAACTCGAAGCGGCCGTACGCGTGGTTCATCTCGTACGCGAGGACCGACCAGGGTTCGCCGGTCGCGGTGGCCGTGATCGTCGAGGACTCGGCCGGCATCGACCGCGAGGACATCTCCGGTGGCGGTCTGGCGGCGCCGATCGCCAAGGCCGTGATGAAGGCGGTCCTCAAGAACCGCAACTGAGCCTTCCGACCGGAACCCGGCCCGGGACCGACCGGCACCGTCCGCCGACCGGCGAATGAACGGAGCGGATGACCGGAGCGGATGACCGGAGCGGGTAACCGGCCGAAGAGTGGCCGGAATCCGACGGAACTGGACAGACCGGATGGAAACGGACGGAACCGTGACCGATACCACGCCCGCGGCCGGGTCCCCGCCCGCGACCTGGGAAGGGACCGTTCCGGAGCGGTTCCGGGGCGCTCGGGGCCGTGTACCGGTCGGGTATCAGGTGGCGGTCGGCGGGCGAAGCGCCTCCTCGCGGCCGGTAGCGTATGCGCGAACAGCACACCGCCGGACCACACACGGGTGCGGTCGGGACAGACGGAGAGGGCTGGAGTAGCTATGGAAGAGCCGCGTCGCCTCGGCGGCCGGTACGAGCTGGGCTCGGTGCTCGGCCGTGGTGGCATGGCCGAGGTGTACCTCGCGCACGACACCCGGCTCGGCCGCACCGTCGCCGTGAAGACGCTGCGGGCCGACCTCGCCCGTGACCCGTCCTTCCAGGCCCGGTTCCGCCGTGAGGCCCAGTCGGCCGCCTCCCTGAACCACCCCGCGATCGTCGCGGTCTACGACACCGGCGAAGACATGGTGTACGACGGCGCCGCCGGAGCGGGCGGCGTCTCCATCCCGTACATCGTGATGGAGTACGTCGACGGGTCCACCCTGCGCGAGCTGCTGCACTCCGGGCGCAAGCTGCTGCCCGAGCGCACGCTGGAGATGACCGTCGGCATCCTCCAGGCGCTGGAGTACTCGCACCGCGCCGGGATCGTGCACCGCGACATCAAGCCGGCGAACGTCATGCTGACCCGCACCGGCCAGGTCAAGGTCATGGACTTCGGCATCGCGCGCGCCATGGGCGACGCGGGCATGACCATGACGCAGACGGCCGCGGTGATCGGCACGGCCCAGTACCTCTCCCCGGAGCAGGCCAAGGGCGAGCAGGTCGACGCCCGCTCCGACCTCTACTCCACCGGCTGTCTGCTCTACGAGCTGCTGACCGTGCGGCCGCCGTTCGTCGGCGACTCGCCGGTCGCCGTCGCGTACCAGCACGTGCGCGAGGAGCCGCAGCCGCCGAGCGTCTACGACCCCGAGATCACGCCCGAGATGGACGCCATCGTCCTGAAGGCCCTGGTCAAGGACCCCGACTACCGCTACCAGTCCGCCGACGAGATGCGCGCGGACATCGAGGCGTGCCTGGACGGCCAGCCGGTCGCGGCGACCGCCGCGATGGGCGCGGTCGGCTACGGCGGCGGCTACGGCGGCTACCCGGAGGACCAGCCGACGACGGCGCTGCGCCAGGCGGATTCGGCGGGCGCGCAGACCACGATGCTGCCGCCCATGAACCCGGACAACGGCGGCTACGGCTACGACGACCACACGGGCGGCCGCCGCCAGAACCGCCAGAAGAAGTCGAACACCTCGACGATACTGCTGGCCGTGGCCGGCCTCCTGGTGCTCGTCGGCGCGATCCTGATCGGCCGCTCGCTGACCTCCGGCAACGACAACGCGGACCAGGTGCCCGTACCGCTGCTCGTCGGCAAGTCGTTCAAGGAGGCCCAGGGCCTCGCGACGAACTCGCAGGTCAAGGTCGAGCAGAGCGGCAGCGAGCGCTGCGACCAGCCCAAGGGCTCGATCTGCAGCCAGAACCCCGCGTACACGGCGGACGCCAAGATGAACGTCGGCGACACGATCTCCGTCGTGGTGTCGGAGGGCGCGCCGCAGGTCGAGGTCCCGGACGTCACGGACAAGTTCCAGGACAAGGCCGAGGAGCTGCTCAAGGAGAAGGGCTTCCAGGTCTCCATCGAGGAGGAGGAGTCCGACCAGGAGCCGGGGCGGGTCCTGAAGCAGAGCCCTGACGGCGGCTCCAAGGCCGAGAAGAACTCCAAGGTCACGATCACCGTGGCGAAGAAGCAGAAGTCGAACCTGCCGGACGTCACCAGCCGCCAGTACGACGTGGCCGTCCAGCAGCTCCAGACGCTCGGCTTCAGCAACATCGCCCGGCAGGACGTCGACTCGGACCAGCCCGCCGGCACGGTCATCGACCAGACCCCGAAGGGCAACACGGGCCAGCCGAAGGACGTCCAGATCACGCTGAAGGTCTCCAAGGGCCCGCAGCAGCCGACCGGGCAGCCGGTCCCGCCGATCACGGGCATGACCCTCGACCAGGCCCGCGCCACGCTCGCCGCGTTCGGCTACCAGCTCGGCAACGTCGACGGCCCCAACGGCGGCGACGCCAAGGTCAAGGAGCAGGACCCGCAGCCCGGCACTCCGGGCCAGCCGAACCAGGCGGTCAACGTGAAGACGGAGAAGAGCGGCGGAGGCTGGTTCGGCCAGTAGCAGCCCCCACCCGCTGAAGAACCCCGGTTCGTGAAGCAAGCCCCGGCATCCATGGATGCCGGGGCTTGCTCCGTACCGTGCGGTGCCTACCGCAGCTCGGCCGGCGGCGTGCGCGCCGCGTCGACCTTCTGGGTGCGGACCAGTTCGCCCCACACGATGTAGCGGTAGTCCGAGGTGTACATCGGGGTGCAGGTCGTCAGGGTGATGTAGCGGCCCGGCTTGTGCTTGCCGGACTCCTCCGGGACGGCCTTGAGGACGTCCACGTTGTACTTCGTGGTCTCCGGGAGGACCTTGTAGACCTTGTAGACGTACCAGGTGTCCTTGGACTCGAAGACGATCGGGTCGCCGGTCCTGAGCTTGTGTATGTTGTGGAACTTCGCGCCGTGGCCGTCGCGGTGCGCGGCGAGCGTGAAGTTGCCCTGCTTGTCCTGCGGGAGGGCGGCCCTGATCGGGTCGGTGTAGTAGCCGGCGACGCCGCCGTTGAGGACGTCGGTGCCGGTGCCCTTCTTGACGAGGACCTCGCCGTCGCCCATGGCGGGCACGTGCAGGAAGCCGATGCCGTCCTTGGTGTCGAGCGCGCCGGGGCCGGCGGCGGCCCAGTGGTCGCGGACCTGGTCGCCTTCCTTGTCGGCGGCGCGGTCGGCGACGACGTTGGTCCACCACAGCGAGTAGACGACGAAGAGGCCGAGCACCAGGCCCGCGGTGATGAGGAGTTCACCGAAGACGCTGATGATCCCGGCGATCCGGTTGCGCGCACGTGCCACTGCGTCGTCCCGTCCTGAATGACCTGAGCCTGAGCCTGAGTGTGAGGGGTCAGCCTGTGAGCGCGGCCGGTTTCCCCTTGCTGCGCGGGCGTTCCTCGACCATCTTGCCCCACACGATCAGGCGGTAGGTGCTCGTGAACTCGGGCGTGCAGGTGGTGAGGGTGATGTAGCGGCCGGGCCCCTTGAAGCCGGACTGCTTCGGCACGGGCTCGATGACCGTGACGTTCGACGGCGAGGTCTGCGGCAGGATGCTCGCCATCTCGTACGTGTAGTACGCGTCGCGGGTCTCGACGACGATCGGGTCGCCCGGCTTCAGCTGGTTGATGTAACGGAACGGCTCGCCATGGGTGTTGCGGTGGCCGGCGACGGCGAAGTTGCCCTGCTTGTCGGCGGGCATGGCGGTCTTCAGCCTGCCCTCGCCGTAGTGGCCGACCATGCCCTTGTCGAGGACCTCGGTCTTGCTGATGCCCTCGGCGATGGGGACGACGACGTCCAGCTTGGGGATGTACATGATGGCGAAGCCCTTGCCGGGTTCGAAGGCTCCCGCCGGGTCGCCGCCCTGGTTGAAGGAGTTCTCGATCTCCTGCTTGGCCTCGTCGCTCTGCTGTCCGGCGCGGACGTTCGTCCACCACAACTGGTAGGTGACGAACAGGAGCATGACGACGCCGAAGGTGATGAAGAGCTCGCCGACGCCCCTGCTGAGGACGACGCCGAAGGACTCCTTGGCGGCGCGGGCGGCGCGCCGGGCCTCCACGCGGGAGAGCGGCCGGTCGGGCTGCTCCGGCGCGGTGACTGCGGGGGCCGGCTCGGGTGCGCCGCGGCCCTTGCGCCTGGCGGCACGGCGGCGCTCGGCCCGCCCGGGCCCGGGAAGCGGCTCGGCGGCCCGCGCGGGAGGCTCCTCGTCGACGACGGGCTCGGGGGCGGGCTCGTACGAGGGGGTGTCGTACGGCGGCTCGTACGGCGTCTCGTAGGAGGGCGGGGGTGTCTGTGGCGCCTCGTACGAGGAGGTGTGTTGCGGCGCCTCGTAAGACGGCGTCTCGTACGGCGCCGTCCCGTGCGGCGAGGTCTCGTACGGCGTCTCGTACGTCGGGGTCGGGTAGGCCGTGTCCTCGTACGGGGCCTGATAGGCCTCCTGTGGCGCCTGGGGCGGCTCAGGGGCCCCGTAGCCGCCCGGGGCCGGTATCGCCCCGTAGACGGCCGTCTCCGCCTCGTACGGCGCCTGTGGCGGCTGTACGGGGCCGGGCTCGCCTTCCGGTCCGGGCGGGTTCGTCGCCCGGAACCACGGCGACCCGGCCGTCACGCGACGGCCTTGCCCACCACCGGGGCGAGCCCCGCGGACCGTGCGACCGCTCCCTTGTCGCCGCACTCCACCAGCCAGTTGGCGAGCATCAGGTGGCCGTGCTCGGTGAGCACCGACTCGGGGTGGAACTGCACGCCTTCGACCGGCAGTTCACGGTGGCGCAGCCCCATGATGATGCCGTCCTCGGTGCGCGCCGTGACCTCCAGCTCGGCCGGCAGCGCGGCGGGCTCGGCGGCCAGCGAGTGGTAGCGGGTCGCGGTGAACGGCGAAGGCAGGCCCGCGAAGACGCCCTTGCCCTCGTGCGTGACCGGGGAGGTCTTGCCGTGCAGCAGCTCGGGGGCCCGGTCGACGACTCCGCCGTACGCGACGGCCATCGACTGCATGCCGAGGCACACGCCGAAGACCGGCACACCGGTCGCGGCGCAGTGGCGCACCATGTCGATGCACACGCCGGCCTGCTCGGGCGCGCCGGGACCGGGCGACAGCAGCACGCCGTCGAAGCCGTCCTGCGCGTGGGAGAGCTCCACCTCGTCGTTGCGGAGCACTTCGCACTCGGCACCGAGCTGGTAGAGGTACTGAACGAGGTTGAAGACGAAGCTGTCGTAGTTGTCGACGACGAGAATTCGCGCGCTCACTGGCCGTCCACCGTCACGTCATTGAACGGAAGCAGGGGCTCCGCCCAGGGGAACACGTACTGGAAGAGGACGTAGACGACCGCGAGGACCAGCACGACCGAGATCAGCGCCCGCACCCAGGCGTTGCCCGGCAGATGCCGCCAGATCCATCCGTACATGACGTCCGCAGCCCCTTCCGTTCGTTACGGGGACCAGAGTACGGGTCGCAGCGGCGGTCAGGGGTCAGCTGTCCAAACCCTGTGGACGACCGGCCGTGACCGGCCGGGTGGCGTCCAGGTGGCCCCAGACGATCAGCCGGTGGCTGCTGCCCCACTCCGGGTCGCAGGTGGTGAGGGTGAGGTAGCGGCCCGGGCTCCGGAAGGGCGACTTGCGCGGTACGGGGTCGATGACGCCGGTGTCGGTGGGGACGGTCCGGTAGGGCGCGCGGTCGATCCGGTACGTGTACCAGGTCGTCCCGTCGTTGAGGACGACGGCGTCTCCCGGGCGCAGCCGGGGGAAGTCCTTGAAGGGGTCGCCGTGGGTGCGGCGGTGTCCGGCGACGGAGAAGTTGCCGGTGGCGCCGAGGCGGGCGGTGCCGGCGTAGTGGCCGAGGCCCTTCTTCAGGATGCCCGGCCCGGTGCCCTCCAGGACGGGCCACTCCCAGTCCGCGCCGAGCCGGGGCACGTACATGACGGCGATGCCCTTGCCGGCGGTGTACGGCTCGGGCGCGGCCTCCTGGGTACCGGCCCCCGGGGGCGGGGCCGGCGCGGGGTCGACGGGGCGGGCCGCCCATTCCTGCTGGAGGGTGTCGAGCTGTCCGGCGACGGCGTCCTCGGCCTGGACGCCGGTCCAGTACATGACGTACGCGACAAAGAGGACGATCAGGGCTCCGGCGGTGATGCACAGCTCGCTGAGGGTCCTGACGACGAGACGCAAGCGGCCCTCCCGCTGTCAGCTCACCGGCTTCGCGTAGTGGAGGTCCACTGTGCCCGAGTAGCCGGGCAGAGTCACCGCCTTGTGCTCGTCCACTTTCCAGCCGAGCCCGTACGCCTTCACGTAGAGCCGGTAGTTCTGGATCGCCGGGGAGTCGGCGAGGGCCTTGTTCAGCTTGTCGCGGTCACCGACAGCGGTGATCTTGTAGGGCGGCGAGTAGACGCGGCCCTGGAGGATCAGGGTGTTGCCGACGCAGCGCACGGCGCTCGTGGAGATGAGCCGCTGGTCCATGACCTTGATGCCCTTGGCACCGCCCAGCCACAGGGCGTTGACGACGGCCTGGAGGTCCTGCTGGTGGATGACCAGGTCGTTGGCCTGCGGCTCGGGGTAGCCGGGGGCGGCCTGGGCGTTCGGCGGGGCGTCGTTGAGGGTGACGCTGAGGCCGGGGCCGGAGGTCTCGGTGGTGCCGGCGGCGTTCTCCAGGGCGCGCAGGCGCGCGTCCTGGGCCTTGGTTGAGCCGTCGTCGCGGGCGGCGAGGGCGTCGACCTGGTGGCGCAGGCCGGCGGCGTTCTCGTCGAGCACGGCGTTCTTGTGGCTGCGCTCCTCGATCAGGTCGGAGAGCCGCAGCAGCGACGCGTCGGTGCGGAGGTTGGTGCCCTTCGCGGCGAGGAAGCTGGTCACGAAGATCAGTCCGGCGAGGGCGAAGACGGCAGCGGTCAGCACCCGGACCGGGCGCCACCTGAGGCTTCGGCCCGGCCGTTCGGGAGAGTCGGCGGAATTGCTCAACGTACCCTGATCCCCTTCGGTGCCGCGGAACCACTACGCTAACGGACGCCCGGGGGGACTCAGCGGTCCGCTTCGTCACGTCCCGCCCCCGTCCCGTCCCGGCGCCAGCCACAGTTCCCTGCGCGGTCACGCAGCGCATCGACAGGAGAGTCCCTCGTGCCGAAGTCACGGATCCGCAAGAAGGCCGACTACACGCCGCCGCCCGCGACGAAGCAGGCCGCGTCCATCAAGCTGACGAACCGCAGCTGGGTGGCGCCGGTGATGCTGGCGATGTTCGCCATCGGGCTGGTGTGGATCGTGGTCTTCTACGTCACCGACGGCACTCTGCCGGTCAAGGCCATCAACAACTGGAACATCGTGGTGGGCTTCGGTTTCATCGCGGCCGGGTTCGGCGTCTCCACGCAGTGGAAGTGACGCGCAAAGCTCTGCCCTGAGTTATCCACAGTGTTGTGCACAGCACTGGATAACTTACGAAGATCTGTGGATAACTCGCACCAGGTTGACGCCAGTACGACCGCGAGACCTCTGATCGAACCTGTTCGCATACGTACTTCGCCCTCCGCTTCTGACCGGAAATCCCAGGTCAGAGGCGGAGGGCTTGGTCATGTCCAGACCAGAGTGTGCCGATCGACACACACTGTGGATAACTCTGGGGAAAGCTTTCCCGGAAGCTCGTCCACAGCCCTCTCCGCTCAGGTGAGCGCGGCCGTCCGGCCGAGCACGATCCCCAGGTCGATCAGCAGCATCAGCGCACAGACCCCGTACTGCACGAGGTCCCGCCTGGCCCGCGGCGCGTGCACGAGCCCGTACGTCACCAGCGCGCCGGCCACCAGGCCGCCGATGTGCGCCTCCCAGGAGACGCCGGGCCGGGCGAAGGTGAAGACGAGCGAGATCGCCACGAAGAGGAAGACCGGCCGCATGTCGTAGCGCCGGCGCCGGGCGAGCACCACCCAGGAGCCGATCAGGCCGAAGACGATCCCGGAGGCGCCGAGCGACGCCTGGTTCGGGGCGTCGAGCAGATAGACCAGCGCGGAGCCGGAGAGCCCGGAGATCAGGCACACGGCGGCGTAGCGGATCCGGCCGAGCTCCGGTTCGACGATCCCGCCGATCACCCACAGCCCCAGCATGTTGAAGACGAAGTGGGCGACCTCCTGGTGCAGGAAGGCCGAGGTGATCAGCCGGTACCACTCGCCGTCCGCGACGCCGACGACCTCGCCGAGCGCCGGGTTGTAGGCGTACCCGATCATGACCAGCTCGTCCACGAAGCGGGCGCCCGCCGCCTGCACCGCGATGAACAGTGCCAGGTTGACCGCGATGATGATCTTGGTGACGAGCCGCCCGTCCTTCGACACCCGGCCGCCCGCGATGGTCCGCGGCTGGTTGACGTGCGGCGCGTGGCCCGTACCCGAGCCGTTCCTGACGCAGTCCGGGCACTGGAAGCCGACGGAGGCCGGAACCATGCACTCCGGACAGATCGGCCGGTCGCAGCGGGTGCAGCGGATGCCGGTCTCGCGGTCCGGATGGCGGTAGCAGTGCATCGAGTCCTCCGAGGACGGACGGGTCTGCGGGCGGCGGGCGCGGTCAGCACGTCGCCCCGCCCTCCTTACGGACGGGCGGGGCGCGAAGGTTCCCGGAAGGCCCCCGGAAGGTTCCCGGAGAGCCGGCGGGGGCGGGTGTCAGCGGCTCTCGATGACGACGGTCTCGATGACGACGTCGTCCACCGGGCGGTCCGTGCGCGGGTTGGTCTCGGTCGCGACGATGGCGTCCACGACCGCCTTGCTGTCCTTGCCGACAACCTCGCCGAAGATCGTGTGCTTCCGGGTGAGCCAGTTCGTCGGGGCGACCGTGATGAAGAACTGCGAGCCGTTGGTGCCCGGGCCGGCGTTGGCCATCGCGAGCAGGTACGGCTTGTCGAAGAAGAGCTCGGGGTGGAACTCGTCGGCGAACTCGTAGCCCGGGCCGCCGGTGCCGTTCCCGAGCGGGTCGCCGCCCTGGATCATGAAGCCCTTGATCACCCGGTGGAAGACCGTGCCGTCGTAGAGCGGGGCCGTGGACTTCTCGCCGGTCGCCGGGTGGGTCCACTCGCGCTCGCCGCGGGCGAGTTCGACGAAGTTCCGGACCGTCTTGGGGGCGTGGAACGGCAGCAGCCGAATCTCGATGTCCCCCTTGTTGGTCTTCAGGGTCGCGTACAGCTGCTCGGCCACGTTCTGCCTTCCTCCACCACTCCACGCACTACACGTTCGTGCGCATCCTCGCATGGCCGCATGCCCCGGATGCCCGTCCCGCATGCCGGGGAACGGCCGGGCAGGCATGATTCCGAAAAGGATGGAAAGGTGAAAACCCGACATCGCCACCGAGGAGGAGGAATCCCGTGACCCGCATGGAGAGCGTGCGCGCCGCGACAGGTTCGGCGAAGGAGAGCGTTCTGCACGCCGCGGAAGTGGTGGCGCCGTACGCCGGCTCGGCCAGGGACCAGGCCGTTCAGTACGCGCACGAGGCGCGCGTCTACCTCGCGCCGAAGGTCTCGAAGGCCGCGTCACAGGCCCGTAATCAGGCACGTCTGCAGTACGACGCGTATGTCGCGCCACACGTGCCGTCGCGGGTCGACGAAGTCGCGCAACGTGCCGCGGCCGTGACCCGTAAGGCCGCCCGTCAGGCGACCGACTACACCGTTCCGCGTGTCGAACACGCGGTCTCCGCGACCGGTCCCGTCCTCGAGGAGCTCTACGAGGAGGCCGGGTCGCGTTCGACAGCCGCCTGGGCCGCGCTGCGCGGTCAGGTGACGCCGAAGGACGTTCGGATGATCATCAGGAGGCATGAGCGCCGGGCGAGGGCCGGACGCGTCGCCAAGGGTCTGCTGATCCTCGGCGTGCTGGTCGGCGGCGCGTTCGCCGCCTGGAAGTGGTGGGACAAACAGGCCAACCCCGACTGGCTGGTCGAGCCGCCCGCGCCCACCGAGGTGGACGAGGGGAGTGCACGGTCGTCGGTCGACGACGACGCGTCCCTCGATCCCGAGGTGGAGGCCAAGGAGGCCGAGGCGAAAGCCGATGCGGAAGGGGCCGCGGACCGCGACGAGGGCCGGCGCTGAGCCGACGTCACTCTCGCTGAACCGAAGGGCCGAAAGACCGGAAGGTCGGAAGGTCGGAAGGTCGGAGGGCCGTAGGGCGTGGCGGAGGCTTACGCCACGCCCAACCCGGCCGCGGAGCCGGCGGTCGACC